>JAIYBS010000359.1 GCA_027488415.1 Planctomycetaceae bacterium
ACGTGCTGGCACGTCGACGACAAGGGCCGCGCCTGCGGGAAGCCGATCCGCGCCACGGCGCCGACGCAGATCGTCGACTCGCTGCTCGCCTCGGACGGCGCGCGCATGATGCTCTGCGCCCCGGTGGTGCGGCGGAAGAAGGGATTCCACAAGGAGGTCCTCGAGGCGCTCGCGAAGCAGGGCCTCGTCCGCGCCCGCGTGAACGGCAGCGTGATCGACGTGCGCGAGGCGCTGAAGGCGGGCGGCGAGAACCCGCTCGGGCTCGGCCGCTACGAGATGCACGACATCGAGGCCGTGGTCGACCGCGTCGTCGCGCGCGCCGAGGACCGCCAGCGCATCGCCGAGAGCGTCGAGACGGCGCTCAAGCTCGGCGAGGGCAACCTGCTCGTCCTCGTCGAGGGGCCGGAGGGCACGTGGGCCGAGCACCGCTACAGCGAGCGGTTCAGCTGCCCGGACCACCCCGAGTGCGCGCTCGAGGAGCTCGAGCCGCGCATCTTCAGCTTCAACAGCCCGCAGGGCGCGTGCCCGACGTGCGCCGGCCTCGGCCACGTGCAGGAGTTCGACGAGTCGCTGGTGGTTCCCGACGCGACCGTCCCGTTCAGCGAGGCCATCGAGCCCTGGCGCCGCAACGGCCCGCGCATGAACATGTTCTACGCGCGCGCCATCCGGAACTTCGGCGCGTTCTTCAAGCTGAAGCCGTCGACGCCGTTCGACAAGCTGCCCGCGAAGGTCCGCGGCTACCTGATGAACGGCATCCCCGAGAGGGAGCGCGAGGCGCTCGGCGGGAAGTTCGAGGGCGTGCTGCCCAACCTCAAGCGGCGCTTCGAGGAGAGCGAGAGCGAGTTCGTCAAGGAGCGCCTGCTCGCCTACATGAGCGCGGCGCCCTGCCCCGCGTGCGCGGGCAGCCGGCTCAAGCCCGCGTCGCTCGCGGTGAGGCTCCGCAGCGGCACCCTCGGCGTCAGCATCGCCGACGCCACCGCGATGAGCATCGAGCGCGCGCTCGGCTTCTTCTCGAGCCTCGAGCTCGGCGCGATGGAGCGGAAGATCGCCGAGCCCGTCCTCAAGGAGATCGACGCGCGGCTCGGGTTCCTCGCGAGCGTCGGCCTCGGCTACCTGACGCTCGACCGGTCGTCGGGCACGCTCTCGGGCGGCGAGGCGCAGCGGATCCGGCTCGCCACGCAGGTCGGCAGCGGGCTCGTCGGCGTCGCGTACGTCCTCGACGAGCCGACGATCGGCCTGCACCAGCGCGACAACGACCGCCTGCTCGCCACGCTGCGGCGCCTCGCGGACATCGGCAACACGGTGCTCGTCGTCGAGCACGACGAGGACGTGATCCGCGCCGCCGACCACCTCGTCGACGTCGGCCCCGGCCCCGGCCGCCACGGCGGGCGCATCGTCGCGCAGGGCTCGGTGGACGACGTCGCCCGCAGCGCCGACAGCCTCACCGGGGCCTACCTCTCGGGCCGGCGCGCGATCGCCGTGCCGGCGAAGCGCCGGCCGCTCTCCGAGGACCGCGCCATCGTCGTGAAGGGCGCGCGCGAGAACAACCTGAAGTCGGTCGACGCGGCGTTCCCGCTCGGCGGGCTCGTCTGCGTGACGGGCGTCAGCGGCAGCGGAAAGAGCACGCTCGTCTCCGACATCCTGCTGAAGGCCGCGCAGAAGCACGTGCACGGCACCAAGTGCGTGCCCGGCGCGCACGACCGGGTGAACGGCCTCGCCGGCATCGAGCGCGTGGTCGAGGTGGACCAGAGCCCGATCGGCCGCACCCCGCGGTCGAACCCGGCGACCTACACCGGCATCTTCGACGAGATCCGCAAGCACTTCGCGAAGGTCCCCGAGGCGAAGATCCGCGGCTACGAGCCGGGCCGCTTCAGCTTCAACGTCAAGGGCGGCCGCTGCGAGGCGTGCCAGGGCCAGGGCACGGTGAAGATCGAGATGCACTTCCTGCCCAACGTCTTCGTGGCCTGCGACACCTGCAAGGGCGCGCGCTACAACCGCGAGACGCTCGAGATCCGCTTCAAGGGGAAGTCGATCGCCGAGGTCCTCGACATGACCGTCGACGACGCGATCGCGCACTTCGACGCGTACCCGAAGGTCCGCGGGATGCTCGAGTGCCTCCGCGACGTGGGCCTCGGCTACATGCAGCTCGGCCAGGCGAGCACCACCGTCTCGGGCGGCGAGGCGCAGCGCATCAAGCTCGCGACCGAGCTCGGCAACATGTCGAGCGCCAGCACGCTCTACGTGCTCGACGAGCCGACCACGGGGCTCCACTTCGCCGACGTCGAGAAGCTGCTCGCGGTGCTCCAGCGCCTCGCCGACTCGGGCCACACGCTCGTCGTCATCGAGCACAGCCTCGACGTCGTCAAGTGCGCCGACTGGCTCGTCGACCTCGGCCCCGAGGGCGGCGAGCGAGGCGGCACGATCATCGCCACGGGCACGCCCGAGGACGTGGCGCGCAACCCCGCCTCGCACACGGGCCGCTACCTGAAGCCGATCCTCGAGCGCGCGGGGACGATGCCCGGCGGGCGCGGGGCCGTCACGCCTGCAGCCGCACCAGCTTCGCGTACTCGAGCACCAGCGTCTTCACGCCCACGGTCCGGAACGACACGCGCGCGCTCGTGACGCTGCCGCGCGGCAGGATCGCCTGCACGGTGCCGACGCCGAAGAGCGGGTGCTTCACCAGGCAGCCCACGGGGAACTGGCTGCCGAGGCCGCGCGGCGCGTCGAACTCGTCGGCCCAGGGCTCGTCGACCCCGTCCGCGTCCATGCCGGACATCCAGCCGCCGGCGAGGTCCTCGCGCTCGACGTTCGCCTCGGCGATCTCGCGGAGGAACTCGCTCTCCATCGAGCTCATCCGCATGCCGCGGACGGTGCGGTTGGCGGCGTAGGTCATCAGCAGCCGGCGCTTGGCGCGCGTCATGCCGACGAAGCAGAGCCGGCGCTCCTCCTCGATGTCGTCGCCGCCCTCGCGCGCCCGCGCGTGCGGCAAGAGGCCCTCCTCGCAGCCGACCATCGCGACGAGCTCGAACTCGAGCCCCTTCGCCGCGTGCAGAGTCATCAGCGTCACCGCGCCGCTGTCGGCGTCGTACGCGTCGGAGTCGGCCACCAGCGCCACCGACTGCAGGAACCCCTGCAGCGCGCGCAGCAAGGTCGGCGCCGCGCCGGCCGGGTCCTCGGGAAGCTCGAAGTCGCCGGCCGCGTTCACCACCTCGTCGAGGTTCGCGCGCCGCTGGTCGAGGTCGTCGCCGTCCGCGCCGTCGGCGAACTCGCGCAGGCCGCTCTCGTCGAGCACCATCTCGACGAACGCCGCGAGCGCGTCCGGCTCGCCCTGCTCGAGCACGCCGCGCCAGCGCCGGACCATCGCGCCGAATTCGTCGATCCGCTTTGCCGTCCGGTCCGCGACGCCCGCGTCCCGCGCGAGCCGCAGCGCCTCGAGGAGCGGCATGCCGCGCATGAGCGCGGTGCGCTCGATCTTGGCGAGCGAGCTGTCGCCGATGCCGCGCGCCGGAACGTTCACGATCCGCGCGCACGCCACGTCGTCCGCCGCGTTGGCGACGACGCGCAGGTACGCGATCAGGTCCTTGACCTCCTTGCGCTCGAAGAACGCGGTGCCGCGCACGATGCGGTACGGCACCTGGCGCCGCCGCAGCGCGTCCTCGACGACGCGGCTGAGCGCGTTCATCCGGTAGAGCACCGCCATCTCGCGCCACGGCGTGCCCGCCGCGTTCGCCGAGACGATCGCCTTCGCGACCTCGTCGGCCTCCGTGTGCTCGTCGGCGGTGCGCACCACGCGGATGCGCTCGCCCTCGCCGAGCCCGGTGTAGAGCGGCTTCGCCTTCCGCCGCTTGTTGTGGCGGATCAGCGAGTCGGCCGCCGCCACGACGTGCTCGGTCGACCGGAAGTTCTCGCCGAGCGCCACGGTCACGGCGCCGCCGAAGCTCTCCTCGAAGTCGAGGATGTTCCGGATGTCCGCGCCGCGCCAGCGGTAGATCGACTGGTCCGGGTCGCCGACGACGCAGATGTTGCGGTGCTCGCCGGCGATGTGCCGCGCGATCGCGAACTGCGCCCGGTTGGTGTCCTGGTACTCGTCGATGAGCACGTAGCGGTAGCGGCCCGCAGCGACCGCGCGCAGCTGCGCGTTCCGCTCGAGGCTCTGCGCGGTGCGCATCAGGAGGTCGTCGAAGTCGAGGGCCTTGTTCCGCTGCAGGATCCGCTCGTAGGCCGAGTACGCCTTCGCCACCTGCCGCGCCGAGAAGTCGGTCGCCGCGGCCGCGAACGCCTCGGCGTCGAGCAGCTGGTTCTTCGCCGCGCTCACCTTGGCGTGCACCGCGGAGGGCTGGAAGTTCTTCGCGTCGAGCCCCGCCTCCGCGACGGCCGACTTCATCGCGGCCTTCTGGTCGTCGGCGTCGTAGATCACGAAGTCCGGGTCGATGCCGCAGTCGACGGCGTGCCGGCGCAGGAACATCGCGCAGAACGCGTGGAACGTGCTCACGACCAGGCCGCGGCGGCCGGGCACGTGCGCGGGCACCATCTCCTCGACGCGCTTCTTCATCTCGCCGGCGGCCTTGTTCGTGAAGGTCAGCGCGAGGATCTGCCACGCCGGGATGCCGAGCGCGACGAGCCGCGCGACGCGGCGCGTGATGACGCGCGTCTTGCCCGAGCCGGGGCCCGCGAGCACGAGGAGCGGCCCGTCGACGTGCGACACCGCCGTGCGCTGGTCCGCGGTCAGCCCCTCGAGGAAGGAGTCCGGGTCGAGGTCCGGGGCGCGGACGGGGGCGGATTCCTCGTGTTCTTCTTCGGAAAACAGCATTCGCGTGCCTCCATGCGTCGCGGCGGTGGGTCGGGCGAGTCTAGAAGACAGGCTCCGACACGCTGTCCACATCCGCAAATCCGCGGTCTGCGACCTTCACAAAACCTAAACCCCGTCTCCGGATCGACTTGCGACGGTGTGTCAGAAAGTCGATAAAAACGACAACCCGCCTGCTTGCACCCACAACCGGTAGGGGTACCATGACCGCCACGCCCCACCGTTGGTGGTTTGCGGCTGGGCGAATCATACCAAACATTTGCCGAACAGGCAGTGTCTGGACCAAACAAGCGGTGACCGGCACGGAGGTGCCGGAAGCAGGTGTCGTGGGCGGTGTTGAGTGCAGCTTTCGTCGGACCAGGAAGGTCCGTGCAAGGGGTCGGGCAATGAGCATCCTGTGCGACACGCAGATCCGCGACACGGTGCGGATCGAGCCTTTCGCCGACAACGTCAAGCGGCCCGGCACCGTCTCGTTCGGCGTGTCGAGCTACGGCTACGACGTGCGCGTCGGCACCAAGTTCAAGGTGTTCACCAACGCCACGAGCGGCGGCACGGCGATCGTCGATCCGAAGGCCTTCACGAACGACCTCTTCATCACGATCGACACGGCGGTCACCGGCAAGGACCACATCGTGATCCCGCCGAACTCGTTCGCGCTCGCCGAGACGGTCGAGACGATCGACGTGCCGCGCGACGTGCTCGCGATCTGCGTCGGCAAGAGCACCTACGCGCGCTGCGGCATCATCGTGAACGTCACCCCGCTCGAGCCGGAGTGGCGCGGCAAGGTGACGATCGAGATCAGCAACACCACCCCGCTTCCCGCCAAGATCTACGCCAACGAGGGGATCGCCCAGATGATCTTCCTCAAGGCCGAGAAGGCCTGTGCCGTGAGCTATGCCGACAAGGGCGGCAAGTACCAGGACCAGGCCGGACTGACCCTGCCCCGCGTCGACGGCATGCCGTTCGCCGACGGGACCCCGAACAAGCCTTGACACCCGACCCAGGGCGGCCTGCACGCGCACGCGTGTCGCCGTCGAACGTACCCACGACCACGAAGTTCCCAGCACCCAGCGCGCAGGCATCGCGCGCCTGACCCCGAGAGAGACACGGAAGAACCCCCATGCGCATCGCACGACGCTTCACCACCGCAGGCACGGACGTCTACGGAACCATCGAGTGGACCACCCGCTCGAGCCGCATCAGCAACTCCGACGGCAGCACCGTCTTCGAGATGCACGACGCGCAGGTTCCGGCTTCGTGGAGCCAGCTCGCCACCGACATCGTGGTCAGCAAGTACTTCCGCAAGGCCGGCGTCCCGCAGGTCGGCAAGGACGGCCGTCCGCAGAAGGACGCCGCCGGCAAGCCGGTCCTCGGTCCCGAGCGCAGCGTCAAGCAGGTCGTGCACCGCCTCGCCGGCTGCTGGAAGCACTGGGGCGAGAAGTTCGGCTACTTCACCTCGAAGAAGGACGCGGACGCGTTCTACGACGAGCTCGCGCACATGCTCCTGAACCAGATGGCGGCGCCGAACAGCCCGCAGTGGTTCAACACCGGCCTCAACTACGCCTACGGCATCAGCGGCCCCGCGCAGGGCCACTGGATCGCCGACCACAAGACCGGCAAGTGCAGCCTCGCGAAGGACGCGTACACGCACCCGCAGCCGCACGCCTGCTTCATCCAGGGCGTCCGAGACGACCTCGTCGGCGAGGGCGGCATCATGGACCTGTGGACGCGCGAGGCGCGCCTCTTCAAGTACGGCTCCGGCACCGGCACCAACTTCTCGAACCTCCGCGGCGAGAACGAGCCCCTCTCGGGCGGCGGCCGCAGCTCGGGCCTGATGAGCTTCCTCAAGATCGGCGACCGCGCCGCGGGCGCCATCAAGTCCGGCGGCACCACGCGCCGCGCCGCCAAGATGG
>JAIYBS010000292.1 GCA_027488415.1 Planctomycetaceae bacterium
ACTCGATGTCTGCCCGGTCGGTCGCAAGCTGCGCGAGCGTCTCCCGGCAGAACGTGCAGCCGAAGTGCCGCAGCGCCACCAGCAGGACGGGCCGCTCGTGGCTCATCTGCGCGAGCGTCTGGCCACGCTGGTCACGCGCGAGGTTGATGGCGGTGCCGAGCGGAAGGCAGTCGCTCGTGGCGCACGGCGCCGGCGCGGCGACGGCGTGCCGCGCATGGAGCCACGAGGCGCGCAGGATGAGCGCGAACGGGATCCACCAGAGGAGGTCGTTCGTCGGGATCGTGAGGCCGAACTTCCAGTCGATCTCGCCCCGCGAGGCGCACCAGACGAAGCCGATCGGCCCGAACACCTTGCCGAGGAGCCCGACCAGCACGATCGGCCAGTGCCGCAGCGGGTCGAGGCTCGCGGCCAGGTAGCCGATGCCGTAGACGCCGATCACCATGCCCAGGCACTGCCAGATCGCGCGGCCCGTTCCGACGAGCGGCTCGACCCCGAAGAGCCGCAGCGGCTCGTCCGGCATCAGGATGACGGCGGCGCCCCAGAGCAGGTTGTAGATGCCGGCCGCGAGCAGCCAGCGCCGCATCCAGGGGCGGAACCGGTCGGAGGCGAGGGTGGGGCTGAGGGGGGACAACGCAGGGCGTATTCGCCCACAGGCGCGTCCGGATTCAGCCGCAGGAACCCCAGGTTCCCAGCAGCATTCCGAGGTCAAGGCCGTTCACGGTGCCGTCGTAGTTGAGGTCCTCCGCGCAGCCGGGGCACGATCCCCAGGACGAGAGCATCAGGCCGAGGTCCGCGCCGTTCACGGCGCCGTCCCAGTTGATGTCGCCGGTGCATGCGGGCGTCACCGGGCAGGAGGCGCAATCGGAGGAGATGCACGAACGAAGATCTTCGACGACCGTGCCGCCGCCGCCGTTCAGGTGGACCTGAACGCCATTCGGGGCAAGGTTTCCGCAGACGCGAGTCGACTCGAGGATGACGGTGCCGGAGCTGGTCAGCAGGAATGCGCCGCCCGTGCCGTCCACGGAGTTCGACGTGACGGTGCAGCCGATCAGCGTGAGCGTGTTGTTTTGGACCGAGATCGCGCCCGCCGAGCCCCGCCCCGGGAACTGGGTGTTGCCCGCGGAGTTGCCGGAGAGCTCGCAGTCGATCAGCGTCGGATGGCTGGAGGAGCTCAGGCGCATCGCGCCGCCAAGCCACGTGGCGACGTTGTTCGTGAAGCGGCAGTTGCGGAACACCGGCATGGCGCCGCTGAGGAACACGCCTCCCCCGTAGTCCGAGCGCCCGTTCGTGACGACGAGGTTCTCGAACCTCGTGAGGTTGCTGACGGAGAGGACGCTGAGCACGGACCGCGCGCCCTGTCCGCTGAGCACCGTCGCGGGTCGCCCCTGCGCGTCGACCGCACCTCGGAGCGTGAGGTCCTTGCCGTACATCGTGATCGTCGCGGCGAGCGGATACGTGCCGGCGGCGATCTGGACGGTGTCGCCCGCGAGCGCGGCATTCACCGCCGCGACGGGATCGGTGAAGTCGCACGAGCCGTCGATGCACACGGTGATCGTCTCGGCGTGCGCGGCGAGCGCGATGCTGCCCGCGGTGACGACGGCGAGCGAGCGGGCGGGGAGGGAGAGGCGAATCGGCGTGGGCGTGATGCTCATGGTGCGATTGCTCGGGCTCGGGTGCTGCGGTGTCACGGTAGCACATCAATCGGCTCGCTCCAATCGACCTGTTGCGCTTCGGCGCGGTCGTGTTCGCCGGGACCGGTGCGTCGTGAAACGCGATCCGTATCATCGACCAAATGGCCTTGAGCTTCGTGGTGCTCACCTACTTCTCGGTCATGGCTGGCCTTGGCTTCGGCCTCTGGCTCCGATTGCGCCGGGCGCGCGACGCGGGTGCATCCGACGCTCGGCCGTGCTGCGTGCGATGCTGGTACCCCCTCAGAAGCTGGACGGCCCCGAGCTGCCCGGAGTGCGGTTCGGACGCGCGCATCAACGGCGTCGCGATCGGTCCTCGGTCGGGGCGCGCGTTCGCGCTGTTGCTGGTGCCCTTCGTCGCCGGCGGCGCACTCGTGGCCGGGCTTGCGGCGGCGCAGGCGATTGATCCGGTCGCCTCGCTGGATTTCGGCCGAACCTGGGTCTCCGAGAAGACCGACGTGATCGTCCGCTTCGAGTCGGCGTTCGGCGGTCCGCTTCGCGGCGATTCGGCGGACGAGAACTGGGCGACGGGAACCCTCGAGGTCCTCAGGCGGAAGGCTCGTCCGACGGATCCAGCGATGCAGGTGCTTCATTTCGACAGTCGTGGTCGGTCCATCTCGCTCGACGAGGTGCGCGCCGCGTTGATGGACGCGGCGGACTCGACGGGCGCGACTGAACCCGAGGAGATCGAGCAGGATGCGGTCGCCCTCAGTCTCGCGGTCGAAGAGTTCCAGACCGCGATACCGCAAAGGCGGTTCGGCACGGACTCCCTCGGCTGGGGCGTAACGCCGAAGGGGCGATGGACGGAGATGTCCGGCGGCGGTTCGTTCTCCGTGCGCGCGTCACTGCGGAGCGTGATCGTCGCGATAGTCGCGGCGTCCCTGGTGCTCGTCGGCGGGATGGTCGCGGCGATTCGTTTCGTCGGCCCCGGCACCCGTCCCGTGCAGGAAGGCGAATGGACGAGCGCCGGGCGCGCGAGCACGGCGAAGTAGCCCCGCTCGGATTCGAACCGAGGTCTTATCGATTATGAGTCGACTGCTCTAGGCCGCTGAGCTACGGGGCCGGACGCTCGGAGTCTAGCCCCGCGTCGGGAGCCTCGGTCGGCTTCCGCCGCTCAGGGATTCAAGAGTGCCAGCGGGCAGGCCGACTCAGGGATGTCGTGCCGCGGCGCGGCGCCCCAGAGCGCGAGGAGCGTGCCGAGGTCCGCGCCGTCGACCTGTTCGTCGAAGTTGAGGTCCGCCGACGACGCGAAGCCCTGGTTCGGGGAATTGACGACGGTCCATCCGCTCGCGCTCATCCCGGCGCCGCAGCTGTCGCCCGTGCAGATCTTCTTCGCCTCGACCGTGCCGTCGCTCCAGGCGCGCACGAGCACGGTGTACTCGAACGACTGCTGGCATCCGAGGTGCTGGCAGTTGGAGATTCCCATCACGAACCGTCCGTTGTGCGCGACGCCGTACCAGACGATCGTCGGAGCGACCTGTCCGACCGCGGCCGCGGCAACGACCGTGGTCGTCGCGGTGCTCGCGGCGGGCGAGGCCGAAGCAGGGGCAGTGGAGTGATGAACGATGGGCGCGACGACGATCGCGACGGCGAGGGCGATCAGTCCGGTTCCGGTGCTTGCGTTCTTCATGGTGTTTCGGGTGAGGTCGGTTCGATGATTCGTGCGGCGGTTACTTCAGCGCGCCGCTGCCGATCGTGA
>JAIYBS010000325.1 GCA_027488415.1 Planctomycetaceae bacterium
ACGTGCGGGTGATCGGCCGACGCGAAGCTGCCGCGCTCGGCCATCAGCAGGAAGCACGCCACGCGGTCGGGCTGCGCGACCTGCTGCATGCGGTCGACGCCCTCGCCCGGGCCGAGCAGCGCGACCGCCGGCGAGTAGGTCCGCGAGAGGTAGTTGTTCATCCCGTAGCTCGTCCGCCGCCACACCTGCACGGGGCCGTCGACGACCGGGATTCCCTCGCCGCCGAGCTCCGGGGACCAGTGCGCGCTCTCGTCGAGCGGGCTCCGGTACGCCAGCGGCGACGTTCCCACGTACGGCTGCAGGCGCGCGACGAACGAGTTCTCCGGGTTCGCGACGGATCCGTGCGGAAGCCCGACGTCGACGAACCGTTCCTCGTTCGAGTTCATGTACGAGAGGTGCGCGGCGACCAGCCCGCGCAGGTTGGAGAGGTCCGCGGTGGCGAGGCTTGCGCGGCGGACGCGCGAGAGGGCCGGCACCATCAGCCCCACCAGCAGGGCGATGATGCCGACGACGACCAGGAGCTCCACGAGCGTGAAGCCGCGGCGTGCGGCCGCAGTGCGATGTTCGATGTGCATTGGTTGCCGACCTGGCGCGGACGCGTCGGTGCGTCCGCAGGATGCGTGCGGAAATCGGCGCGGTGCGCCGCCTCCGCGGCGGTGGCCGCGGAAGTCACGTGGGCATCAGGTCAGCAGGAGGGCGGCGGCCGGGCCGCGATCGCGCGCATCGGCGCGGGCGCGGGGCAGGCCGGGGGAGCGCCCTCGTCGGCGACGGCGACCAGCGCATGGAAGGTCGGCGCCGGGACGTCGGTGGGCAGCAGCGCGCCGAGGGCGAGCAGCAGATCGCAGGTGGAGCAGGCGAGCTCGTCGTGCGGGAGGCGATCGTCGCCGTGATCGCCGTCGTGATCGTGATCGCAGTGGTGGTGGCCGTCGTCGTGACCCTCGTCGTGCCCGCTGCCGGTCGACGCGGCGTGGGCGTGCCCGGCCTCGGCCACCAGGTGCATCGCCCGCAGGCCGCCGTTGCCGGAGGCCAGCAGCACGGAGGCCGCGAGGACGAGGAGGACGTGGACGAAGCGCCGCACCGGAGGTGAGTATAGGCAGCGTCGCCGCCCCGGCCGGCGCGCCCCCTAGACTCGGCGCCATGTCCCGCACCGACCGCCCGCCGCTGCGCGTGTTCCCGACCACGCTCTGGGAGTACCCGAGCCAGCACTACGACTGGGTCGACGAGGATGGCAAGCGCCACTCCATGCAGGGCGACAAGGACTACGCGGGCGCGACGCCCTCGTGGGTGATCTGGCAGCTCCTGCAGCGGTACACGCGCGGGACCGACCGCGTCGTCGACCCCTTCTGCGGCAGCGGTACCACGATCGACGTCTGCCGGAGCCTCGGCCGCCCGGTGAAGGGGTTCGACCTCGTGCCCCGGCGCGCGGACATCCAGCAGGCCGATGCACGCAAGCTGCCGCTCGAGGACCAGAGCGTCGACTTCGTGTTCATGGACCCGCCGTACTCGACGCACATCGACTATTCGGACGACCCGCGGTGCATCGGCAAGCTCGATGCCGCGGGCGACGACGGCGGCAGCGCCTACTACGCCGCGATGGAGAAGGCCATCGCGGAGGGCCACCGCATCCTGAAGAACCGCCGCTACTTCGCGCTCTACGTGAGCGACAGCTGGAAGAAGAAGAAGGGCGCGCCGGCGGGCAGCGGCGCCGGCACGTTCATGCCGATCGGGTTCGAGCTGTTCGCGATCATGCGGCGCCGGTTCGTGCCCGTCGACATCATCAGCGTCGTCAGGCAGAACCAGAAGCTCGACAAGGGCAACTGGCGCAAGACCGCGGTCGAGGAGAACTTCTACCTGCGCGGCTTCAACTACCTCTTCATCATGAAGAAGGTGGACGACGTGGTGCAGGGCGCGGGCGCGCACGGGAAGGACCAGGCGCCGGCAGCGCCGCGGCGGCCCGGCGGGCGCTCAGGGCGCTGACCAGCGAACCGCGCGCGGGAGCGCGCCCGCGGCCTCCTCGCCCGTGAGCCGCGCATCGGGCGGAAGGCCCGTCGCGGTCGCGGCGGTGCGCAGCAGTCGCCAGGACGACTCGTCGCGAAGCGTGCGCATGGCGGCGAGCGCCGGGTCGCAGTTCGCGAGGCGCACGAGGTCCGCGACGCTGCCTGCCGCGGGCTGGTCGCGCGCGGAGTCCTGCCACTCGGAGAGCTTGCGGACGAGGTCGTCGTCGACGAGCCGCCAGCGATCGACCGTGCCGCGGAGGATGGCGCGCGCGGCGTCGCCGGCGTCGTCGGGGATGCCCGCCGCGGCGAAGTCCTCCGCAGCGCGTCTCGCGGTGCCGTCGGCGAAGAATTCCGGCAGCGTCGACTCGACCCACGCGTGCATGAACTCGTTGCCGAGCTCCGGGTTGATCGCCGTCACGGCGTCGATCGCCGCGCGCTGCACGGCTCGGCGTTCCGCGGCTGCAGAGCGGACGCGCTGGAGCGCCGCGCGGACGTCGGGATCCTCGCGCAGGTCCTCGGGCGAGTCGGCCCGGCGCCCGTCGCGCTGGGCGCGGGTGCCCGTGAGCAGCAGGTCGCGGAGCGCCTCGAGGCCGGCACGGCGCGCGGCGTCCGCGGACTCGCGCAGGCGGTCCGCATGCCCGGCGACCGCGACGATCGCCGAGGTGCGCCGAACGTCGTCGTCGACCGCGAGCGCCATCGAGAGCGGGTCGGCGTCCGACTCCCACAGCGGCCCGAGGAGCCACGGCTGGCGGAAACGGCGCCACGGGAGCGACGCACGGCGCGCCGCGGAGACGCTGCGGGCGAGCACGAAGCGCGCGTCGTCGGGCGCGATGCCGATCGCGACGGCGATCTCCTGGAACGTGGCCTCGTCCGCCTCGCGCCGCTCGCCGTCCGCGGAGAGGAGCGCGGAGAGGTACTCGGCGAGGCTCCGCTCGAACGCGGCGGGATCCTCGCGTGCCCGCTCCGCGGCCGCGATCGACAGCTTCTCGAGCGCCCGCAGCTGCTCGCGCTGCTGCACCTCGAGCGCGTCCATGCGCGCTCGGTGGCGCTCCCAGATCTGCTCGACGAGCGGGTCGTCGTCCCGCGCGCCGAGCGCGCGCGCCGCGCGCCGGTAGGCCGCGTGGTCCATTCCCGGCGCGAGCAGCAGCTGCTCGGCGATCGAGAGGTTCGACTGCCATTCGGGCTCCGCGTTCTCGCGCGGCGACCTGAAGAGCGTGCG
>JAIYBS010000179.1 GCA_027488415.1 Planctomycetaceae bacterium
GCACCGCCGCCACCTCCGCCGGGAACTCCCCAGCTTCCGGAACAGGCCCCCGGCGACGCCGCACGGTCGGTGCGCGAGCTCCTTGCGGCGCACCGGGCCGACCCGAACTGCGCCGCGTGCCACCTTCGCATGGACGCCATCGGGTTCGCGTTCGAACGCTGGGACCCGGTCGGCCGGCCTCGTACGCGGGTCGGCGGCGCGGACATCGACGACCTCGGCGAGCTCCCCGACGGCCGCATGCTGCAGGGCGTCCCCTCGCTGCGTGCGGAGCTGCGGACATCCCCCGATTTCCTCCGGAGCCTCGCGAAGCACCTCCACGTCTACGCCACGGGACGGGAGTGCACGCCGGCCGACGACGATCTCCTCGACCGCATGTTGGAGGAACTCGGCCCCTCGCCTAGCCTGCGCGACATGGTGATCGCGATCGCCACGAGTCCCGCGATGCGGCAGCGGGGGGCGCGATGAGCGCCCCGCTCCACCGGCGCACCGTCCTGCGCGGCGCGGGCGCAGCGCTTGCACTGCCGTTCCTCGACGCAATGCTTCCGGGCGGTGGCCTCGTCACGCGCACCGCCGCGGCCGCGGCGCGGGCTGCGGCGATCGCCGACGCGCCGGCGCGCCTCCTCTTCGTCTTCGTCCCGAACGGCGTGGAACCGTCCGCCTGGCCCGGCTCCGCGCTCGACGCGCTCGGCGCGCACTCCACGCACGCGACGGTCATGCGCGGACTCTGCCACCGCAATGCCGCCGCGCTCGGCGACGGCCCGGGCGACCACGCGCGGAGCGCGGCGTGCTTCCTCACGGGCGTCCACCCGCGAAAGACCTCCGGCGGCGACATCACGGCGGGCGTGAGCGTCGACCAGGTCGCCGCGCGCCGGCTCGCGGGTCGCACGCGGCTCGAGAGCATCGAGCTCGGCGGCGAGCCGACGATGCGCGCCGGCGACTGCGACTCCGGCTACAGCTGCGCGTACAGCGCGAACATCTCGTGGCGCGGCCCGCACACCCCGAGCGGCAAGGAGCACGACCCGCGCCGCGCGTTCGAGCTGCTCTTCTCCGACGGCCCCGCCGACGAGGACGCCCCGGCCCGGGCGCGGCGTATCGCCCTCCGTCGCAGCATCCTCGATGCGCTCGGCGGGCAGGCACGCGCGCTGTCGGATCGCGTCGGAACGGACGATCGCCGCAAGCTCGACGAGTACCTCGAGGGCGTGCGATCGCTCGAGCGCCGCATCGAGACGATGGAACGAACCGCCGGCAGCGGCGTCGACGCGGCGGACGCGGCCGCCCTCGACCGCGACCCGGCGGACTACGCCGCCCGGATCGACCTCCTCGCGGAGATCACCGCCCTCGCCTTCGCGCAGGACCGCACCCGGGTCACCACGCTGATGCTCGCCAACGAGGGCTCGAACCGCGCGTACGCGGACGCCGGCGTGAGCGACGGCCACCACGAGGTGAGCCACCACGGCAACGACCCGGCGAAGCTCGCCAAGTTCGCCGCCATCAACCGCTGGCAGGGCGTCCGGCTCGCGGCACTGCTCTCGGCGCTGCACCGACGGCAGGAGCCGACCGGCGGGTCCGTGCTCGACCGGACGCTGGTCCTCTACGGCGGTGCCATCGGCGACGGCAACCGACACAACCACGACGACCTCCCGGTGATCCTCGCGGGCGGGTCCGGGCTCGGCGTTCGGCACGGCGCGGAGCGCGCCCTGGCCCCCGGCACCCCGCTCTGCAACCTCTACCTCGGCATGCTCGCGGCCGCCGGGATCCCGGTCGGCCGGTTCGGCGACAGCACCGGGGAACTCTCCCTCACCGCCGGCTGAGGGTCCGGTAGCGCGATTTCGCGACCCGGTGCCCAAATCCGTCCCCGGAATTCCCGGAATTGGTTGCACAGGCCGACCCTGAATCGGACAGATGCATGTCCGCGGTCGGTCAGCGCAATGGCGTGCGCGCGTCCCACGCACGTCCGCGGCGGGAAGGATTCCACGGATGGCTGCCAGTCGATCCCTCGGCTGCTTGGAGCGCACCGCGCCGAGGGCGCATTCGGACAGTTCGGCCCTCGCGGCAACGATCGGCGCCAAGCCCTGGCTGCTCGGGCTGAGCATCGGACTGACCGTGTTCGCCTGCGGCGCCGCCGGCGTGGCGTTCCTGCACGAGGCGGCCGACCAGCAGTTTGACGCCTCGATCCAGCAATCGCTTCGGAGCGTCGCCCTGGCGACCGCGCGGACGATCGACCCGGACCTCCACGCGCAGATCCACTCCGCGCACCACGAGTCGCTGCCCGCATACCAACAGGCGATCGAGCCCCTCGAGGACCTGCAGCGCTCCCTGCCGGACATCCGCTACGTCTACACGTTCCGTCCGCTTGCGGACGGAACGGTCGCATTCATCCTCGACCCGGTGTCGCCGGTGGAGGCAACCACGGCGACGCTCGGCGACCACGTCGCGCCGGGGACCGTCTACCGCACGCCGGACGCCGCGATGGTCGAGGCGATTCGCTCCGGGAAGGCAACGGCATCCCCCGTCGTGTACTCGGACGCCTGGGGATCGTTTCTCAGCGGCTACGCGCCGGTCCTCACGCGCGACGGGCAGGTCGAGTGCTACATCGGCGTCGACATGGACGCGGGCGCATACCTCGCGCGGATTCGCGAGATCCACGTCGCGGCCGGAGTCGGCTTCGGAGTCACGGCGTTCGCCGCGGCCGCCGCAGGGATCGCCGCCGCGAGCTGGCGGACCCGTCGCATCGAGCGCGACGCGGTGGCGCAGGAGGCGAGCGAGCGCCTCGAGCGCCTGACGGAGAACGTCCCGGGCGGCGTCTTCGCGTACGAGGAAGCGGCCGACGGCTGCGGCACGCTCACGTTCGCGAGCGGCGGGTTCACCGGCCTCTGCGGGCATTGCACCGAGTCGCTGGCGAGCGGCCAGCACTCGATCCTCGAGATCTTCCACCCGGACGACCGTCCGGTGGCGCGGCACGCGCTCGAGCGGTGCCGCGAGTCCTGGCAGCCCTGGGTCGGCGAGTACCGCCGCATCCTGCCGTCGGGCACCGTCGGCTGGATCGAGATCCGCGCCATGCCCCGCCCCGGTCCGGACGGCACGATCCGCTGGCACGGATTCGCGGCCGACATCACGATCCGCAAGCGGACGGACGCGGCGCTGCAGCAGGCGAAGGCCGACGCCGTCCGCGCAAACCGCGCGAAGGGCGAGTTCGTCGCGAACGTCAGCCACGAGCTCCGGACGCCGATGGCGGCGATCGTCGGCTATGCCGAGCTGCTGCGCGAGGAGCAGCGCTCCGTGCAGGACCCCGCGGTCGTCGCCGAGGCGCTCGACGCGATCGCGCGAAACGGCGAGCATGCGCTCGCGGTGATCAACGACATCGTCGACGTCGAGCGGGTGGAGAGCGGCCAGTTCGCGATCACCAACGTGCCGATCGACCTCTATTCCCTCGCCGCCGACTCGGTGAAGCTGCTCGCCGTCCGTGCTTCAAAGAAGGGAATCGACCTGCGGTTCGACCGCCCCGAGGGCGCGGCGCCCGCCGTGGTCGCCGACCCGCTGCGCGTGCGCCAGATCCTCATGAACCTCGTCGGCAACGCGATCCGGTTCACCGAGCACGGCGGCGTCACGCTGACGATCGAGGACGGCGCGCGAACGCTCACCGTCGCCGTCACCGACACGGGCCCGGGCATGACCGCGGGCCAGGTCTCGAAGCTCTTCGAGCGATTCTCGCAGCTCGACCCCGCGAAGGCCGCCGGCGGCAGCGGTCTCGGCCTCGCGATCTCGCGGCACCTCGCGAAGCTCCTCGGCGGGAACATCTCGGTGACGAGCGTGGCCGGCGAGGGATCGACCTTCCGCCTCCACCTGCCGAAGTCGATGGCGGCCGCGCCGGGCACGGGTGCGGCCCCGTCCGTCGCCACCGGCCTGACCGGGAGCGCCGCCCGCCCGCTCGACGGGCTGCGCGTGCTCCTCGCGGAGGACGGCCCCGACAACGCGCGGCTGCTCCGCCATCACCTTGAGCGCGCGGGCGCGGTCGTGACCCACGCGGAGAACGGTCGCGACGCGGTGGCGCTCGTCCGCGCCGCGCATGTCGGGGTGTTCGAGGAGCCATTCGACCTCGTGCTCATGGACATGGAGATGCCCGTGATGGACGGGACCGAGGCGACGCGGGAGCTGCGGGCCTCCGGCGTCCCGCTCCCGATCGTCGCCCTGACCGCCCAGGCGGCGTTGGCCGAGCGCGGCCGATGCCTCGAGGCGGGGTGCGACGACTTCGCATGCAAGCCGATCGCCCGGAACGACCTCGTCCTGCTGTGCCTTCGCTGGGGGGCCCAGTCCAGGCGGATGCGGGACGGGGCCGCGGGAGCGCCTGGGACAGGGACGACCGGGGCCGGAAGGTCCTGAACCCCGGAATCGCAACGGTTTATGCTTTGAACGGCCGATGGAGTCGGCAACACTCCGATCGTCCTGAGCGTTCTCCTCCCATGACGGGTGCGTTGACCATCCTCGGCCTGATGGCGCTCGCCGCGGCCTCGCCGGCGACGGCGGCCCCCCCGTCCTCGGCGGACCTCGACTTCTTCGAGAAGAGCGTCCGGCCGGTCCTCGTCGCCAACTGCTACGGCTGCCACTCGAACGCGTCCGGGAGGCTCCGCGGCGGGCTCCGACTCGACACGCTCAACGCGATGCTCGTCGGCGGCGACAGCGGCCCGGCCATCGTGCCCGGGAACGCCGACGCGAGCCTGCTGATCCGGGCGATCCGCTACGACGACCCGGACACCGAGATGCCGCCGAAGGGAAAGCTGCCCGCGGAGGACATCAAGGCGATCGAGCGCTGGGTGGCGATGGGCGCGCCGCACCCGGACATGCTCGCGGCCGCGGGCGCCGCGCCGGCGCCGGCGACCAAGGGGATCGACCTCGCCAAGGGGCGCCAGTTCTGGTCCTACGTGCCGCCCGTCAAGTCGGCGCCGCCGCTCGTGAAGGACGGGCAGTGGGTCGCGTCGCCCATCGACCAGTTCATCCTCGCGAAGGTCGAGGAGGCCGGGCTCGCGCCCGCGCCGGATGCCGACCGCCGCACGCTGATCCGCCGGGTGACCTTCGATCTCACCGGCCTTCCCCCGACGCCCGAGGAGATCGCGGCCTTCGAGAAGGATCGGTCGCCCGACGCCTACGAGCGCCTCGTCGACCGCCTGCTCGCCTCGCCGCGCTTCGGCGAGCGCTGGGGCCGGCACTGGCTTGACGTCGCGCGCTTCGCGGAGTCGAGCGGCAAGGAATCGAACGTCATGTATCCGCACGCGTGGCGGTACCGCGACTACGTGATCGCGTCGTTCAACGCGGACAAGCCCTATGACCGCTTCCTGCGCGAGCAGATCGCTGGCGACCTGCTCCCCCACTCGAGCGACGACGAGCGAGCCGAGCAGCTGGTCGCGACCGGCTACCTCGCCGTCGGCACCAAGGGCCACAACACGCGCGGCGACGCGCAGTTCCGCTTCGACCTCGTCGACGAGCAGATCGACGCGCTCGGCCAGGGACTGCTCGCGACGACCATCGCGTGCGCCCGCTGCCACGACCACAAGTTCGACCCGATCCCGCAGCAGGACTACTACGCGATGGCGGGCATCTTCCTGTCGACCGACACCGCGTACGGCACGTACCGCACGCAGGGCAACGATCACCCGTCGACGCTGCTCGAGCTGCCCGCGGGCGCGAAGAACGTGCCGAACGGACCGACGATGCCGGGGCCGGTGCGACGGGCGGTCGAACAGCAGCAGCAGCGCGCGGCGGCGGAGGGCGAGCAGCTCGCCGCCCTTCGCGCGAAGGCGCGCCAGGCGCGGCAACCGGGAAGCACGGTCAAGCTCACGGCCGCCGAGCAGCAGCAGCTCCAGCGGGCGCGCGGCGCCGACGGCCGCGAGGAGGCAGCGGCAGACCTGCTCGCGCGCTACGGCGAGGATGGCAAGGCAACGGCGCTGAACCGCCTCGCGATGGGCGCCATGGACGCCGAGAAGCCCCAGGACGCGCGGCTCCTGAACCGGGGCGAGCTCAACAGCCCGAAGGACCGCGTGAAGCGCGGCTACCTGCAGGTGCTTACCCAGCCCGGCGACCGGCCCGTGACGGCGGGAAGCGGTCGGCTCGAGCTCGCCGACGCGATCGCGAGCGAGCGGAACCCGCTGACCGCGAGGGTCTGGGTGAACCGTGTCTGGCTGCATGTCTTCGGCAAGCCGATCGTCCCGACCCCGGACAACTTCGGCGCGAGCGGCATGCGCCCGACGCACCCCGAGCTCCTCGACTGGCTGGCGATCGAGTTCATGGAGCGGGATTGGTCGACCAAGGCGCTCGTGCGCGAGCTCGTCCTTACGCACACCTACCGGATGAGCTCGAAGGCCGACCAGAAGGCGCTCTCCGTCGACCCGGACGACAAGCTGCTGTGGCGCATGCCCAAGCGGCGCCTCGAGGCCGAGTCGATCCGCGACGCGATGCTCATGGCCGCAGGCACGCTCGACCTGAAGCCGCCCGTCGGCTCGCCGGTCGCGTTCCTCGAGGGCACCGACCGGAACCCGGCGATCGCGGCGCAGATCGGCATGGACCGGCCGGTGCGCTCGGTCTACCTGCCGGTGCTGCGCGATCACGTCGACGAGATGCTCGACGTCTTCGACTTTGCCGAGCCGTCCTACGTCTCCGGCGACCGCGACGAGACGAGCGTGCCGACGCAGGCGCTCTTCATGATGAACAGCCCGCGGGTCCTGGATGCCGCCAAGGCGATGGCGACGCGCGTCCTCGCCGAGCGCGACAGCGAGTTCGAGCGGCTCAACCTCGCCTTCGAGCTCGCCGTCGGACGCAGGCCGACGCAGTCGGAGCTGGTCGCGGTGCGCGGATTCTTCAAGGACTTCCTCGCGGCACAGACCGGCAAGAGCGCCAAGCAGGCGAAGGGCGAGGCGAAGCGCCTCGAGGAGGCGAGCTGGGCGGCGTTCTGCCAGGCCCTCTTCCAGTCGGCCGAATTCCGGATGGTCGAGTAAGGAGCACACCATGGACCTCTGCAGCAACCGCATCCTCTCCTTCGGCCGCCGCGACGCGCTTCGCACGCTCTCGTGCGGGTTCGGCATGCTGGCGTTCGCCGGCATCGCGCAGCAGGCCGCGGCGCGCACGCTGCTGCGACGGGGCGACGACGAGGACGCGAACCCGCTCGCGCCGAAGTCGACGCACAAGCCGGCGCGCGCGAAGACCGTCATCTTCCTGTGCATGTCGGGCGGCCCGTCGCACGTCGACACCTTCGACTACAAGCCGGAACTGATCCGCGACAACGGCAAGGGACTCGGCGGGCAGCGCGCGGGGGCGCAGCTCCTGGCGAGCCCGTTCAAGTTCCGCCAGAGCGGCAAGAGCGGGCTCTGGATCAGCGAGCTGATGCCCGAGATCGCCAAGCACGCCGACAGCATGTGCCTGCTCCGCGGGATGAACACCGCGGTCCCCGCGCACGCGCAGGCGTCGATCCTGATGCACACCGGCAGCTTCCAGTTCGTGCGGCCCTCGTTCGGCGCATGGACGCTGTACGGCCTCGGTACGGAGAACCAGAACCTGCCCGGGTTCATCACGCTGAACCCGCCCGCCGGGAACGGCGGCGCGCAGAACTACGGCTCGGGCTTCCTGCCGGCCGTCTACCAGGGCACGCGCGTCGGCATCGAGCGGAGCGCACGGCGCGACGGCGGCGACGGCGGGCTTCCCAACCTGAAGAACCCGTCGCTCACGACCGCCGCGCAGCGCGAGCAGCTCGACCTCGTGCAGCGGCTCAACAAGGAGCGCCTGAAGCGCGACCGGTCCGACGACCAGATCGAGGGCGTGATCGAGAGCTACGAGCTCGCCTTCCGCATGCAGGCGGAGATGCCCGAGCTGATGGACATCGCCGACGAGAAGCCGAAGACCCTCGAGATGTACGGGATCGGCCAGCAGAACGACGGCTTCGCCCGGCAGTGCCTGATGGCGCGCCGATTCGCCGAGAAGGGCGTGCGCTTCATCGAGGTGAACCACGGCGGCTGGGACACGCACCGGAACCTGAAGTCGGACCTCGAGCGGCAGGCGGCGCAGATCGACCGGCCGATCGCCGCCCTTCTCGCCGACCTGAGGCAGCGCAAGATGCTCGACGACACGCTCGTCGTCTGGGGCGGCGAGTTCGGCCGCACGCCGTACGCGCAGAACGCGGACGGGCGCGACCACAACCACAAGGGCTTCACGATGTGGGCAGCCGGCGGCGGGGTCAAGGGCGGGTTCAGCTACGGCTCGACCGACGAGCACGGCATCGAGGCGGTCGACGGGAAGATGGACATCCACGACTGGCACGCCACCCTGCTCGCGCTGATGGGGGTCGACCACGAGCGCCTCACCTACCGCTGGGCCGGCCGCGACTTCCGGCTGACCGACGTGAAGGGCAACGTGCACTCCGGCATCTTCGCCTGAGGCCGGAAAATGCAGCCCGGCTCCATTTTCGCGACGCGAAAATAGATCGGAAGAGCA
>JAIYBS010000193.1 GCA_027488415.1 Planctomycetaceae bacterium
CGCGAATTCGAAGGTCTGCATCGCGGCATCGGCGATGACGATCGGCACGCGCGCCAACTCCTGCAGGTCGGCGGGATCGCTGTCCTGGTCGGGATCGGACCACACGTGGAGGACGGCGGGAAGGCCACCCTCGGGAATGGAGCCTTGCGGTTCCGCGATCGGAAGCGAGAGCCTGGTGACGGCCTCCGCGCCCGGTCGGACGCGCGCCTGTGCGATCCACGCGACCCGGTACTCGCCCGGGCCGGTCAGCCGCATGGACTCGGTCCAGAGTTCGGTGCCGGCCGGCGAGGGGGGGACCGCTGCCACGGCATTGCCCCTCGTCTCGCCGGCATCGCCGATGCCGTTGCCGTCGAGGTCGAGGAGCACCGACGAAACCTGTCGGCGATCGTCGACGAGGTCGCCGTTGACGTCGGGCATCTCGCCGCGCAGGATCTGCGCGCGATCGGGCTCGCCGTTCCGGTCCGTGTCATCGCTCCAGATGGCGGTGTTCGACCAGAGCGACTGGACCTCGTCGTAGACGCCCGGGATGCGCCTCATCGCCGCCGAGCTGGAGCTCCAGTGATCGACGGAGCCGTCGGCGCGCAGCGCGACGATGCCTCCTTGGCCGTAGGAGATCTTCACGTACGGCCCCGTCGCGCCGACGAAGGAACCCGACGTTCCGGTGAGGCTTCCGTCGGTACGGATCGCGGCGAGCCGGGGGTTGGCGGCGGTGGAGAACGGCAGCGCGGCGACCGACAGCAGCGGACCGAGGTCCGGGAGCGCCGGGGGCGCACCGGCACCGAGGCCGAGCGAGTGCAGCGTGCCTTGCGCGTCGATGGCCGCTCCCCAGCCGGCGCCGAGCGTGAGCTGCTGGGCGTTCGCGGGAGCGCCGGCGACCGCCATCGGCCCGTCGATGGTCCACGCGATCACGGACCCGTCGCTGGCGATTCCGCCCGCGTTTCCGTTGCCCGCCGCCACGGTTCGCCAGGACGCTGCCGCGGGCTGGTACGGCGCATCGCCTTGGGCCCACTGGACGAGGACGCCGTCTGAGCGCCGCGCGATGAACCAGGGCCTGGTGCCGTCCGGCGTCAGGTGGAACACCTGCTCGAGCTCGGTGGCCGCCGCGGGAATCTCCGGGAACCCCGCCGGCGGAGCGGTCCCTTGGTCGAACTGGAGCCGGAGCGAGCCATCCGTGAGGATCAGCGGCACCGGGACGGACCCTTGATTGCCTACGACGAGGCTCGTGAGAGCACCCACGCGCTTCACGGAGAGCCAGGTCGGGATGGATCGAAGGCCGAGCGTCCCCTCGCCGCCGGTGTGCACGACGCCGTTCGGGGCGTCTCCCGCAACGGCGGGCAACGCAGCGAGGGCGAGCAGGGAACCTGCCGCGATCGAGTGGATCATCATGGGACGTGCGAGGTGATTTAGGTGCATCGGACGGACCTCTGTCGGTCTGGATTGCACCGGGTCATCGCCGTCTCTGGCCGATCGAGCCCCGGTTCCACCGTGATACGTCGGCTTCCCCGCCGATGTTTGCGGAATATCGCGCGTTTCAGCGCAACTTCACGATTTCCAGCTCCTCGAGGTCGATCGACGGCCCCACGAAGCCAAGGTCCCAGTCCGAGGTCGTCTCGACCAGCACGTACGGCGCGCCGTCGATGGCGACGCACTGCTCGCCGGGCTTCGCCTCGCAGCCGACGGCGAGGATCATGTGCGGCGTGTCGCCGTTCATGCAGTGGACGAGGGCGAGCGGCATCGCGCGGTCGACGGAATGGATCATCGACGCGAGCAGCAGGCTCTTCGAGTCGCAGTCGCCGCCGAAGAGGAGCGTGGCGCCGGGCGTTCGCAGGCCGCAGCGCTGCTTGCCGTCCTGCACCAGGTCGTCGTTCGGTCCCTTCACGGTGCGGTACGGCACCGCGGCCTGCACGTAGCCCGCGAGCGCCTCGACCTGCCCGCGCGCGGTGACGTCGCGCGGCGCGTCGCCGACCGCTGCCTGCACGACGGCGCGCGCGACCTCGGCGACCTCGGGGGCGCTGCGGTCCATGATCCACTGGTGGTCGGGCATCACGAGCTCCTCGGTGCAGAGGATGCCGCAGTCGCGCAGCTTGGCGCGCACGGCGGCCTCGACCGCCTCGCACGAGCCGTCGCCCTTCCAGCAGGCGATCTTCGAGAGGAGGTCGACGGGCAGGCCGAAGTGCGACTCGATCGCCGCGGCCGCGGTGCGGTCGACGGCGAGCGTCGCCTGCAGGTCGCGCGGCTCGCAGCCGGGCTGCGTGAACTTCGTGGAGCCCTCGCGGCGCGTGATGCACGCGTCGTCGTCGGCCCAGCGGTCGAAGGGGACCGCGGTGAAGCTCGGCTGGCCGAGCGCGGGCTCCGGCTCCGCCTCGTACCACGCGCGGAACTCGGCGTTCTCCGGCATCGCGAGCGCGCGCGCCAGGAGGTCGGCGTCCGGCACGCCGGCAGGCGTCGCGCCGGGGTCGATCTCGCCGGTGGGCTTCGCGGCATCGGGCGTCGATGCGGCCGCGGGTGCCGCGACGGTGCGGAACGCACCGCGCGAGACCGCGCCCTTGCGCTTGAGCTTCGTGCGTGCGGGCGAACGCGCGCCGCTCGGGGTCGACATGGGAACGACGACGTTCGGGTTCTGCGGGGCGGGGGTGCGCGGGCTTTGCGCGGATGCCGCGGTCGGCGCGGCGTCGAGCGCGAGTGCGGCGACGAGGAGGACGGCCGGGGTGGCGACGAGGCGGGCCGGGCGGGTCATGGGGTGAGTGTAGGTGGGAGTGTGGGCATCCCCGCCCCCTCCGCCACCCACACGTTCCTGAACCGCACCGGTCCCTCCGCGTCGCTCGCGTGGCTCTGCAGCAGGATCCGTGCCGGCCCCGGCGCCTCCGGGTCGCTCAGGCCCGTGCGGTCCTTCACCTCGACATCGTCGTGCACCAGCACGCCGTTCCAAAGCAGCGTCATGCGCGCGTTCGCGACCTTGCGCGGTGCGGCGCCGGGTGCGGTCTCCCAGCGCGGGGCGGTGAACCAGACGTCGTAGCTCTGCCACGTTCCGGCGCCGGTGCTTGCGTTGGCGTCCGCCGCGCGCTGCCGGTAGACGGCGCCGGCCTCGTTGAATCGCGCGGGCTCCGGCGCGCTGGGCGTGTTCATCACCTGCAGCTCGTAGCGCTGCATCAGCTTGATGCCGCTGTTGCCGTTTCGCTGGCCGTCCGTTGCATTGCCGCCCGGCGGGCTCAGCCACTCGAGGTGCACGAAGCAGTCGCCGAACGACTTCCGAGAGACGATGTCGAGGTCGCCGATCCCCGAGGGCGGCACCGTCGCGCAGAGCGAACCGTCCGCTGCGTACGCCCAGTTGCAGGGCGATCCGTCCTTCTTCATCTGCCATGCCGTGCCGTGCATCGCCGGTCCGTTCCAGAGCCAGGTCGCGTCGATCGGAGGCACGGGCGAGCCGACGAATCGCTCGAACGGAAGGTCGGTGCCGGAGATCGCGTTGAGCGTGTACCAGGCGTTCGTCGACCACGGATCGCGTCCGTCCGCCGATGCGATGCCGCGCATGGTGATCGCGTAGACGCGGCCGGGCGAGAGATCGGCGATTTCGAGCTGGAATTGACGGGAATCAGGCGACGTGGCGACACGCGTCACTGCGTGCGACCGCGGGTCGACCTTCGGCCCGCCGTACTGCTCGGTGGGCTCGTAGCGCCAGCTTCGCACGTCCCAGGCGGCCGACTCCGACGCGTGCGCGTTCGCGGGGGCGCTCATCGTCACGAGGAAGCCGCTCGGCACCGACTGCACGCGCAGCATCTCGAACGCCGCGGCGCGCGCGGCGTCCGGTCCGGCGTGCGCGTTCCATGCGGGCACCATCCGCTCGAGGCCGAACGTGTGGCCCTGGTGATTCCAGTTGCCGTTCGATCCGACGCCGCCGACGTAGAGCGCGCCGTCCTGCGGGCACCACGCCATGCGGTTCACGCCGGCCTCGATGCCCTGGCTC
>JAIYBS010000222.1 GCA_027488415.1 Planctomycetaceae bacterium
CCAATGACGCGCCACCCCCCGCGGGTGGCGCGTTATCTTTCCGTCCCGGGTCCCGACCGCGGGCCCCGTCGGTAACGGATTCCCGACGTTCCACGTCGATCAAGGCTCAAGGAAGAGCGAGGCGACCACGATGACCACCGCAGCAGTTTCCCGGCGCGAGACCCTCTCGAGCACCCGCAAGTCCGTCACGCACAAGTTCGCGCTGAACGGCCACGAGGGCTACCTCACCATCGGCCTGTTCGACGACGGCCGCCCCGGCGAGCTCTTCATCAAGATGAGCAAGGAGGGCTCGACGCTCTCCGGCCTCATCCAGGGCTTCTGCCGCGCGTTCAGCCTCGCGCTGCAGCACGGCCTTCCCGCCGCGGAGGCCGCGGAGCGCTTCAAGGGCATGCGCTTCGAGCCGATGGGCGCGACGAGCAACCCGGACATCCCCGAGGCGTCGAGCATCCTCGACTACGTGGCGCGCTACATCCTGCTGCACTACGGGAAGTGAGCGATCCCGGGGGGCGTCGATCTGAAATCGATGCCGGGCATCAATTTCCCCGGAACACCCTCCGCCAGATCCTGGCGGCGTACTCCGGGGAAATTGAAGCCCGGCATCATGAGACGGGCCGCGCATCTCTCGATGCGCGGCCCGTCGGATTCACTGCGGATGGTCCCGGACGATCACTCGTCCGCAGCCGGCGCGGCGGTCTCGTCGCGCAGGCGCGACTCGTCCATGGTCCGCTGGGCGGCCTCGGCGTTCTTCATCTGCTCGTCGGTGAGCTCGTCGTTGCGGACGATGAGCGCGCGGAGCATCTTCTCGCTGAGGCGGCAGTCGCGCTCGATCTCCTTCACCTTGCGGGTGTCGGCCGTGAAGCGGGACAGGAAGTACACGCCGCGCTTGTTGCCCTTCACGTCGTAGGAGAGGCGTCGCTCGTCCCACTTGACCAGGCTGTGCAGCGTGGCCTCGCCCTTGGAGAGGCAGTCCTTGATGTGGTCCATGGCGGCGTTCATGTCGGCCGACGCGGACTGCGGGAAGAGGAACATCGCCTCGTACTTTCCGATGCGGGTCTCGGTGGTGGTCATGGTCAATCCTTGTTGTTGGTGTTCTCGATGGCCGCCTTGGGCGCGGCCTTGGTGTTGAAACGGTTCATCGCCTCCTGGAGTCCCTTGGTCGCCCACGCCTCGGCCGCGAGCGCGGCCTCCGCCATGGACGCGTCGGCCAGCGGCTGCTGGTCCGGCGAGAACTTCCCGAGCACGTAGTCGGACTGCCGCACGCGTCCCCGCGGATCGATGCCGATCCGCAGGCGCGCCCAGTAGTTCGACCCGAGCTTCAGGCCGATGTCGCTGAGCCCGTTGTGCCCTCCGCTCGAGCCGTCCGGCCGCAGCCGGATCGACCCGCAGGGGAGGGCCAGGTCATCGACGATCACCAGCAGGTCACGGGACGCCTCGAGCTTGAAGAACTGCATCGCCTCGAGGACCGAGCGGCCCGAGAGGTTCATGAAGGTCATCGGCTTGAGGAGCATGCACTTCTCGTCGCCGATCTCCGCGTCGATGGCCAGCCCGGCGAACTTCGACCTCGGCGTCGCGCCGGGCGCGAAGCGCCTGGCGAGGCGGTCGATCACGTCGAAACCCACGTTGTGGCGGGTTCCGGCGTACTCGGGGCCGGGGTTTCCTAGTCCGACGATGAGCTTCATTGGTCGCTCGCTGGCCATGCGGTGCGGGGTTCATGCGGCGAGCGGCAGGACGCCGTCGCCGGATGCAGCCTGCAGTCGCCCGATCACTTCTTGGCGGCCCCGCCTTCTTCCTTCTTGGCGGTGGTGACTTCCGGAGCGGCGGCGGCTGCCGGCGCGGCGGCCTCGCCCTCGGCCTCGTCCTTCATGAACTGCACGCGGATGACCGCGGCGTTCGCGTCCGACGCGGCGGTGACGCCGGCCGGCAGCCGGAGCTGGCTGACCGAGAGGATCTCGCCCTGCATCGCGCTGAGGTCGATCTTGATCTCCTCGGGGATGTCGCGCACCTTGCAGGAGACCTCGATCTCCGGCATGTCGTGCGTGACGATCGCGCCGGGCTTCTTGGCCGCCTCGGGCTGTCCGACGAAGCTGAGGTGCACCTTGACCGTCACGACCTCGTCGAGGTTCACGCAGGCGAGGTCCATGTGGATCACGTTGTCGCCGAGGTAGCCGAACTGGAGGTCCTTCACCAGCACGGTGTCGGTGGCGCCGTCCTCGAACTTGAGGGCGAGCACGTGCGCGCCGTTCTTGAGCGCGTACAGGGTGGCGTGCTCGTCGAGGCTGATCGGCACCGGCATCGAGCCGTGGCCGTACAGGTTGGCGGGCAGCTGGCCGGCTGCGCGGAGGCGACGCGAGTAGCGCGTGCCGAGCTTGTCGCGCTTCTTCGCGACGAGAACAGGGGTCTCCTTGGACATTTGAAATGTCTCCTTTCTTGGTATGGAGCCTGGATTCAGCGCTTCACGCCGATGCCCTCGCGGAACATGGCGCTGACGCTCTGGTCATGGTGGATGCGGTGGACGGCCTCGCCGAGGAGCTTGGCCACGGAGCGGACGACGAGCTTGCCCTCGAGGGGCTTCAGGCGCTCGCCGCCGGGGATGGTGTCGGTGACGGTGACGCTGGTGATCTCGGGCACGGAGAGCCGCGGGAACGCCTGGCCGACGAGCACCGCGTGCGTGCACGCGACCTCGCAGGCCGTGGCGCCCTCCTCCATGACCACCTTCGCGGCCTCGGAGACGGTGCCCGCCGTCGAGATCATGTCGTCGAACATCAGGACCCGGCGGCCCTTGACCTCGCCGATCAGGTTCTTGATGACGACCTTCGAGCCGGACTGCCGGCGCTTGTCGATGATCGCCATGTCGTAGCCGAGGACGCTCGCGAACATGTTGGCGACCTTGACGTTGCCGATGTCCGGGCTCACCACCACGCAGTCGCCGAGCTCGTCCTTGCGCTGCTGGTAGTACTCGACGAGCACGGGCGACGCGGTCAGGTGGTCGACCGGGATGTCGAAGAAGCCCTGGATCTGCGCGGCGTGCAGGTCGACGCACAGCACGCGGTCGCAGCCGGCCTCGGTGATCAGGTTCGCGCAGAGCTTCGCCGTGATCGGCACGCGGCCCTCGTCCTTGCGGTCCTGGCGCGCGTAGCCGAAGTAGGGGATCACCGCGGTGATGCGCCTCGCGCTGGCGCGGCGCAGGCAGTCGATGAAGACGAGGAGCTCCATCAGGTTGTCGTTCACCGGGTAGCTGGTGCTCGAGACGATGAAGCAGTCGCGGCCGCGCACGTCCTCGGAGAGCTTCACGAGGAGCTCGCCGTCGGGGAACTGCACCGTCTCGGCCTTGCCGAGCGGCAGGTCGATGTGCTCGCACATCTTCGCCGCGAGCGTCGCGCCGCTGCGCGCCGCGAAGATCTTCAGGTGGTCGCGGTCGGGGGTGCTCATGCGTGCGTCCCTGCCTGGGACGCGGAGCGCCCCTCGAGGATGCGGCTGACCTCGGCGAGCTGCTCCGGCGTGTTGACGCTGAGCACGTCCTCCGGCGGCACCGCGTCGACGACGCTCACGCGCTTGCCGTCGCGCAGCAGGAGCTCGAAGACGTCGGTGAGGTAGTACTCGCCGCTCGCGTTCTGGTTGGTCACGCGGCGCAGCGCGTCGAAGAGGTCCGCGGTGCGGAAGCAGTAGTAGCTCGGGTTGATCTCGTTGATCTTCAGCTGCTCGGGCGTGGCGTCCTTCTGCTCGACGATGCGGCGGAAGCTGCCGTGCGCGTCGCGCTCAATGCGGCCGTAGCCCGAGGGGTCGGCGATGACCGCGGTCGCGAGCGTCGCCGCCGCGCCGCTCTCGCGGTGCGTGTCGAGCAGCACCTGCAGCGTGTGCGGGCGGATCAGCGGGCCGTCGCCGCACAGGACGAGCACCTCGTCGCCGAGCTCGCCGCGCGCGAACAGCTCGCGCGCCTGGTCCACCGCGTGGCCCGTGCCGAGCTGCGGCATCTGCATCACGAACTCGACGTCCTCGGCCACCTGGAAGTGGCCGCGCACCACGTCGGCGCCGTGCCCGATGACGAGCACGACCGGCGAGCAGCCGACCGCGCGCGCCGCGGCCACCACCCACTCGACCATCGGGCGGCCGTTCGCGTGGTGCATGACCTTCGGCAGGTCGCTCTTCATGCGCGTGCCCTTGCCGGCGGCGAGGACGATCGCGCTGCGGGTGTACGACCGTGGATTGGTGTTCGTGCTCATCGCTGGCTCTCGGGTGAGCCATCGACGCGTCGGAAGGAACTGGCCCGCTAGGATTCGAACCTAGACAAGCAGGACCAAAACCTGCTGTGCTACCGTTACACCACGGGCCAGTAGCTGCGTCGATGGTATGGGGGTTCGTTGCGCGGGGCGCGTCTCTGGCGTCTCCAGGGGATCAACCGTCATCCGTCTTTCGCGGACCGGGATCGCCCTGGCCGCGGCACTCTCGAGGCTGGAGCAGGCGGTCATGCCGCAGTGCCTGCACCATGCGGCGCCTGACCCGTGCCAGTCGCCGACGGCCCATGTTGAGAGACGGGAAATGCTACCGGGAAGGCCGTTCGGGGGGAAGGGGAAGCCCCTATTCTCGTGGCATGCCCACCCTTGTTTCGAGCAATCCGGCGTCCGGCGAGCCCGTCGGCTCGGTCGAGGCCGCGTCGCCCGCCGATATCGGACACGTCGTCGCCGTCGCCCGCGCGGCGCAGCCCGCATGGGCCGCGCTCGGGCTCGAGGCGCGCGCCGCGATGGTGAAGTCCGCGGCCGCCGACCTGAAGGCCGCCGCCGACCGCGTCGGCGAGCTCGCGACGCTCGAGATGGGGAAGCCGCTCCCGGAAGGCAGGGGCGAGGCGAACCACTGCGCCGACATCCTCGCCGGCGAGGTCGACGGGGTCGTCGACGCGCTCCGGACCGAGGTCCTCGAGGACAAGCGCACGCACACCGAGCTGCACCACGACCCCCTCGGCGTCTGCGCCGCGATCACGCCGTGGAACTTCCCCGTGCTGATGCCGCTGCAGAGCGTGATCCCCGCGCTCGTCGCCGGCAACGCCGTGATCCTCAAGCCGAGCGAGGAGACGCCGCTGTGCGCCGACCTCTGGGCGCGCACGCTCGCGAAGCACCTTCCCGCGGGCGTGCTGCAGGTGGTGCACGGCGCGGGCGACGTGGGCCGCGCGCTGGTGCTCGCGGACGTCGACCTCATCGTCTTCACCGGAAGCC
>JAIYBS010000023.1 GCA_027488415.1 Planctomycetaceae bacterium
CAGACGATGAAGTCCGGTCCGTAGCTCTTCTGCTGGTATCCGTGCTGCGGACCGAAGTTCACCGCGCCCGGGTTCCACGGGTGTCGCTGCGGGATCCACACGGTGGGCGCGGTGCGGTCGGCGGCGCCGGCGGTCGCGAGGTTCGCCTGCGCGATCGCCTCGTTGCAGGCGACGGTCGGCTTCACCTCCATGTCGAGGGCGGTGCCGTAGTACATGTAGCCGGAGTTGAGCGAGCCGAGGAAGTAGTGCCACGCTCGCTCGCTCGCGCGGGTTCCGGCCTGCGGGCGCAGCATGTGCGCGGGGCGGGCGGAGAGCCCGCGGTCGGCGTCCGCCTGCTCGGCGAGGTCGACGAAGTTCTGCGCGGCGGTGATCACCGCCCAGTTGCGGATGTCCTCCGCCCAGCCGTTGGCGATGTCGATCTGCCCCTGCGCGTTCACGGGCGGCCAGTTCCAGTTCAGGAACTGCGGCGCGCCGAAGTCGCCGTCGGCGTTCACCCATGCGCCGTCCTCGACGTGGATCACGTCGCCGGCGGGCACCGGGTGGTTCGCGAGGTAGCGCTGCACGACGGTCGGCACGTAGCCGGCGCCGCTCGCCGCGGAGACGAAGTTCGGCACCGCCTCCATGTAGTAGCTGTAGCCGCCGCCCCAGGCGTTGTCGCCGTCGTGCGCGAGCACCACGAGCATCGGACGGTTCGGGTCGTTCCGTGCCTCGATGCGGTTGAGGTTGTCGATGCCGAGCGGCGCGTAGCCGTCGAGCCAGCCGAGGCTCTGCGAGCACGGCACGACGACGATCTCGCTGACCGCGCCCGTGGCCGGGTTCACGTACTGCGCGCGGCGCGGCTGGTGGCCGAAGGGGATCGCCTCGGCGGGGCCGCAGCCGCGGCTGATCGACATGCGGTCGTAGAAGCCCGCCGCCGGGTTCAGCTGGTCGGCGCGGTTCGGCGGGTCGCACTGGACGCCGCCCGATCCGAGGACCACCGGGAAGTCGCTGCAGGCGCGCGAGACCTTCTCGCTCGAGACGAACGACCACTGGATGCCCGCCTCGGCGAGCAGCGGGATCATGCGCGTGCTGAAGGCCATCTCGCTCGGGAAGAACCCCTTGCTGACGGCGGGCGCCGTGCCCCATGCCTCGGGGTAGACCTGCATGTAGAGCGCGAGCTCCTTGCGCATCGCGCTCTCGTCGATGAGCGGCATCAGCGCGTGATGGAACGGGAACACCACGATGTCCATGCGCGGCACGCCGACGGCGCCGCCCGTGCTCCAGCCGCGCGCCTGCCGCCACGGCGAGGACCAGGTGGTCGAGTAGCCGAGCTGACCGCCGGCCTCCGCGAAGCTCTGGATGTTCGCGATCAGGCCGCCGCTGAAGCTGACCTGCGCGCCGGCCTCCTGTACCCAGCTGATCGCGCTGACGGTGTCGCGCGGCCGGTACTGGTACGCGGCGACGCGATCATCGAGGCCGAAGATGTTGCGGAGGTCGTTCTCCGGGTGCGCGGCACCGGCGTCCTTGCGCACGATGCTCTGCCACGCGCGCTCGTACCGACCGCCGGCATCGTCGGGCCAGTAGATCGGCTGCTCGAGGTGCCAGAGGTAGGTGAAGTGCGTCTTCTCGGCGAAGGCGGCCGGGGCGGCGGCCAGGGCGAGCAGGGCGGGGAGGGCGCGCATCCCCGAAAAGTACGCAGGGATCGCGGCAAGGAAAATGCGGCCCGGCTGCATTTGCCGAATTTCCCCGGCCCCCTCGCGTCGGCGGGGCGCGGCGAAGCGCGGAAAACGCGGCCGGGATCGATTCTCAGCCGCCGCCGGGGCCCTTGCCGCCGGGCTTGGTCATCGCGGTCGGGTCGAGCAGCCGGTCGAGCTGCTTCGGGTCCACGAGCTTGTTGCGAAGCACGTACGCGCGGATCGTCTCGCCGCTCTTGAAGGCCTCCTTGGCGACCTTCGCGGCGTTGTCGTAGCCGATCACGGGCGCCAGGCTCGTCACCATCATCAGGCTGCGCTCGACGGTCTGCGTCGCGTCGGGGCGCAGCTCGAGGTCCTCGATGCACTTCTCGCGGAGCATGTCGCAGGCGTTCGCGAGCAGCTCGATCGACTCGCAGAGGTCGTTCGCGATGAGCGGCATCGCCACGTTCAGCTCGAGCAGGCTGCCGACGCCGCCGAGGCCGCCCATCGAGATGCTCGCGTCGTTGCCGATCACGCGGCAGGCGACCATCATCACGCTCTCGCAGATGACGGGGTTGACCTTGCCGGGCATGATGCTCGACCCGGGCTGCGTCGCGGGCAGCGTCAGCTCGCCGAGTCCGCAGCGGGGGCCGCTGCCGAGCCAGCGGACGTCATTCGCCACCTTCGTCAGGCTCACGGCGATGGTCTTCAGCAGGCCGCTCGCCTCCACGCAGCAGTCGCGCGTGGCCTGCGCCTCGAAGTGGTTCTCCGCCTCCTGGAAGCCGATCTTGAGATCCTTCGACAGGATCGCCGCGACGGTGCGGCCGAACCTCGGGTTCGCGTTGATCCCGGTGCCGACCGCGGTGCCGCCGATCGGCAGGTTCGTGGCGAGCACGTCGCGCGCGAGCTCGGCGCGCGCGACCGCGTAGGCGACCGCGGCCGCGTAGCCGCTGAAGACCTGGCCCACGCGGATCGGGGTCGCGTCCATCAGGTGCGTGCGACCGATCTTCACGTGCCGGTCCCACGCCTTCGCCTTCGCGTCGAGCGCCTTGTGCAGGCGCTTGAGCGCGGGCACGAGCTGCCCGTCGATCGCGACCGCGCCCGCCACCTGCATCGCGGTGGGGAACGTGTCGTTCGAGCTCTGCCCGTAGTTCACGTGGTCGTTCGGGTGCAGCGGGTCCTTCGAGCCGATCTTCTTCCCGCGCATGAGGCTCGCGGTGTTCGCGATCACCTCGTTCACGTTCATGTTGGTGCTGGTGCCCGAGCCGGTCTGGTAGACGTCGATCGGGAAGTGCCGCATCACCTCGGCGCGACGGTCGGCGAAGTCCTCGAGCAGGCGCTCGCACGAGGCGACGATGGCGTCGGCCTTGTCGCGCGGCAGCTCCTTGAGCTTGAGGTTCGCCATCGCGCAGGCGCGCTTCAGCTCGAGGTACGCGGCGATCACCGCGGGCGGAACGGTGCGGCCGCTCACCGGGAAGTTGAGCACCGCGCGCTGGGTGGTCGCGCCGTGCAGCAGGTCGGCCTGCACGTGCATCTCGCCCATGCTGTCGGACTCGATGCGGGTCTTCGTGCCGGACTTCGTACCGGTCTTGGCGGCGGACTCGGTGGGACGCTTGCTGCTGGTTCGCTTTGCCATGTTTCGCTCCGTGGGGAAGCGGGGCATGGTAGCCGCGCGGCCGCGCGCTCAGTCACCCGCCGGCGGCGGCCTGCGCGTTGCGCTCGGAGAGCGTGCGGAGCTCCTCGAGCACGGGGCGCGCCTGCTCGAGGAACGCCGCGACCGACGCCGCGGAGTCGTGCGCGGCGCGCATCGCCTCGGCGGCCTCCTCGGCCTCGCGTCGCAGCGCGTCGCCGCGCTCGCCGAGCGCGTGGACTCCCGGGGCGATCGCCTGGATCCGCTGGATGCCCTCGGCCATCGCGGCGGAGAGCCGCGCCGAGCGCGCGCTCGCCTCGTTGGCGGCGTTGCCGAACTCGGTGGTCGCGCGCCTGCCGGCCTCGACCGCGTCGTGCAGCGCCCGGACGTTCCGCTCGATCTCGAGGCTGTTCTGCGCCGCCTGCTCGGCGAGACGGCGGATCTCGCGCGCGACGACCGCGAAGCCGCGGCCTGCCTCGCCTGCCTGAGAGGCCTCGATCTCGGCGTTGAGGCTGAGGACGCTCGAGCGGTTCGCGACGACGACCATCGCCTCGAGCGCGGCATCGACCGTGGCCGCGCGGCGACGCATCTCCTCGAGGTGCTCCGAGAGGTCGCGCCCGCGCACGATCACCGCCTGCACGCCGGCGTCGATGTGGGCCACCTCGCCGAGCGCGTTTGCGCCGCAGTCGGCCGCGCCCCGGGCGGACTCCTCCGACTCCCGCGCGTCCGCCGCGATCGAGCGCGCTCGCTCTGCGGCGGAACGCATCCGGCGCGAGGACTCCTCGCAGCGCTCCGCGACCATGCGAGCCTCGGGCGTGCGCTCCGCGAGCCGCGACGCGACCTTGCCGCAGGACTCCGCGGCGTGCCGCGCGCCCTGCGAGGCGCGGTCGAGCGACGTACGGAGCGACGCGAGCGACGCCTCGAGGGACTCCGGCAGCGTCTGCGCCCCGCTGCCCGCCGCGGCGCCCGCCGCGCGCCGCGCGATCGCCTCGAGCGCCGTCACCGGCGCGAGCGCGCGCTGCACCAGGACGCCGAACACCGCGACCAGCACGAGGCCGGACGCCGCGACGGGCCAGACCGCCGCGAGCCCGGCGGCGGTCGCCTCGCGCTCGACCGCGGTGGCATCGAGGTCGATCCCGACGACGAACTCGACCGTGTCGTCCTCGCCGTGGACGGGCGCGAACCCGCTGAAGAACGAGCCGTACGCGTCCGTGTAGGCGAACGCCGTCGGGCGGTGCCAGTCGACCGGGTCGCCGTCGCGCTCGAAGAAGCGCATCTCCTCGCCGGGCTTCGACTTGTCGGGGCCCTCCTCGGCCGCATCGACGACGTAGGCCATGCCGGACCGCGCGCCGCGATCGGGAGTGACCGTGAAGACGAACCGGACCGGCACGCCGGACGCGCGCCACGCGTCCCGGAGTGCGCGCAGCTCCGCCTCGATCGCCCGGTAGTCGGGGTCCGACCAGCTGCGCGCCTGGGTCGCGCGCGCGTGCATCGCGCGATCCACCTGCAGCGACGCGGCCTGCGCATAGGCGATCGCCTCGCGCTTCATCGCCCGGCCCAGCCGGTCCGCGGTGACGCGATCCGTGGAGACCGCCACCGCCGCGGTCAGCAGCGCGAGCGATGCGAGGGAGGCGAGGACGATGGCCGTTCGTGCCTGCACGGAGCGCATCGTATGGCAACGGGCGCAAGCGGTGCCCGCCGTAGACTCCGCCCGATGGACTCGCGCACCGACCGGGAAGACGAAGCGACCGCAGCGCCGTCGGCCCGCGCCGAGGAGCTCTTCCTCGGCGCACTCGAGCACGCCCCCGATGCCCGCGCCGGATGGATCGCCGCGCAGGACGCCTCGGCGGAGGACCGCGCGGACGCCTTGCGCATGCTCGCCGCGTTCGAGGCATCCGCGGGCCGTGTCGATTCGGCGATGGTCGCGCTGCGCGAGGAGCTGCGCGCGGCGATCGACGGCGGAGACTCGAGCGCCGGCAGGTACGTGCTGCTGCACCGTCTCGGCGCCGGCGGGTTCGGCGAGGTCTATCTCGGCCGGCAGGAACGACCGGTGCGAAGGCTCGTGGCGGTCAAGCTGCTGCGAGATCCGCTTGCGTCCGCCGACTCGCGCCTGCGGTTCCGCGCCGAGCAGCAGGCGGTCGCGGCGCTCGATCACCCCGGGATCGCCGGCATGCTCGACTCGGGTGAGCTGCCCGACGGTCGGCCGTGGTTCTCGATGCCGTTCGTCGCCGGCGTGCCGATCACCGACCACGCGCGCACCGAAAGACTCGACCCGCGCGGGTGCGTGCGGCTCGTGGTCCAGGCATGCGACGCGGTGGAGCACGCGCACCGGCGCGGCGTGATCCACCGCGACCTGAAGCCGTCGAACATCCTCGTCGACGGGCAGGGACGCGCGCCCCGCGTGCGCATCATCGACTTCGGCGTCGCGAAGCTCGTCGACGAGTCGTTCCGAGGCTCCGCGGCGACGACGTCCGAGGGCGCGATGGTGGGTACGCCCGAGTACATGTCGCCCGAGCAGGCCGAGTCCGCGCCGCCGGACACGCGCGGCGACGTGTTCTCGCTCGGGGTGGTGCTGCACGAGCTGCTCGCC
>JAIYBS010000080.1 GCA_027488415.1 Planctomycetaceae bacterium
TGATCGGTACCGAGCCGACCATCAACCTCGCGGTGCTCCAGGTGAAGGCCGCCCCCGGGACGTCGCTCGCGGACCTTCGCCCGGCGCGGATCGGCGCCGTCGACGACCTGCGGGTGGGCGATGACCTCTACGCGTTCGGCGATCCCTTCGGCGCCGCGCGCACCTTCGCCCCTGGAATCGTCATGGCGCTTCCGCAGGTGTCCTGCTACCAGGCAGACCTCACGGGCAGCTTCATCCACGGAAGCATGTCGGTCGCGCCGGGCGCCGTGGGCGGCGCGCTGGTGAACCGCGACGGCGCGGTCGTCGGCATGATCGTCCCGCCCCCGTCGCTCGATCCGTCCGCCCGCCCGGACCCGGAGCACTTCGCGACCTACGGCATGCAGATCCAGACAGCGCTCGGGGTCGGCGAGGCGCTCAAGAAGAAGCGCTCGAACACCTCGCCGTTCCTCGGCTTCTCCGTTCTGAACCTCCGCGAGCTGCGGGCGAAGATGCGCGACGACGCCAAGTTCGACGCCCTCACGAAACCCGAATACGGTCTTTACATCGACGACGTCTTCGCGCCGAGCCCCGCGTCGCGGGAGGGAATCCAGGTCGGCGACTTCGTCACGGAGATCAACGGCAACCGGATTCTCGGGGTCGTCGATTTCCAGCAGTCGCTCTACTACTTCGCCGGCACTCGCGTCCCGGTCCGCATCTTCCGCGACGGCAAGGTGTTGACGCCGATGGTCTCCATCGAGGCGCGTCCGCCTGAAGCGAATCGAAACTGACGGCAAACCGTCCACTCACGCAGTGCTGAAGGATTGTTCGCACCGGGGAAGCGATCGCTTATCGCTGACGGGGGAGTATTCGCCAGCCCGGTGCGCACCGGGCACTTGTTCCGCAGTTCGATTGATCCAGGAGAACTGATCGCATGACTCGTCTCACTCTCGTCGTCGGCGTGTCGGCCGTGGCCGCCATCGCCTCCGCCGCCTCGGCCCAGGTCGTTGGCCGCACCGGCCCGTCCTCGTCCGCTTCGCCCTACGTCGTCGCCCCCGCCGGAAGCCCGGTCCGCGACCTCGTCTCGATCATGACCGTTGGCGACACGTTCAACGGCTACCAGCTCGTCGGTATCCCCGATGGCATGGGTGGTTTCATGGAGAACGGCGTGATGAAGCTGTTCATCGATCACGAGCTCACCGCGACCGCGGGCGGCGTCCGTCGCGCGCACCAGCCCGTCGGCTTCGCCGGTGGCGCGTTCATCTCCGCGTGGACGATCAACCCGCAGACGCTCGTCGTCAGCGGCGGCTACGACGCGATGACCTCGGTCGTGACCACCACCAACGGCACCGGTGGCAGCCTCTACAACTTCGCTCGCTTCTGCTCCGGCGAGATCGCCGAGACCTCGGCTTTCCTGAACACGGCGACGGGCTGCGGCACGTCGACCCGGTTCTTCATGACCGGCGAGGAGTCGGGCACCCCCGGCCGCATGATTGCGACCGATCTCGCGACCGGCGTGGCGTATCAGCTTCCCGCGTTCGATCCCTCCGCGGGCTCGTGGGAGAACGGCGTCGCTCGCCCGATGGAGAGCGACACCACTGTGGTGATCGGCCTGTCCGACGGCGGCGCGAACCGCGTGTTCGTGTATGTCGGTACGAAGCAGTGCACCGGCAACCCGGCCGAGAAGGCGGGTCTCCTCAACGGCACGTCGTACGGCATCCAGGTCCAGGTGAACGGCTCGAACGTCTCGACCGAGAGCCGTGACTTCGGCTTCGCTGCCGCGGCTCCGGCCGTGTTCAGCGGGACGTTCACGCTCGCCACCGGCGGCGCCGCGGCCGGCACGAGCTTCCTCCGCCCGGAGGACGGCGCGTGGGATCCGGCGAATCCGTCGGACTTCTACTTCGTCACCACCGACCGCATGAGCACCACTGCCGCCGGCGCTCCGCAGTCGCACGGCAGCCGCCTCTACCGGCTGCGGTTCAGCGACGTGAACAACCCGCTCGCGGGCGGCACCATCGAGGCGGTCCTCGACGGCACCGATCCGATGGAGATGGGCGACAACCTGTGCGTGTTCAACACGCTGTCGGGCGGCACCCGCGTCATCCTGCAGGAGGACCCGGGCAACCACCCGCGCAGCGCGACCACGTGGCTCTACAACGCCAACAACGACACGCTCGTTCAGATGCTGAAGGGTGATTCCGCCCGCTTCGGCGACATCGGCGTCGCGGCCACCGCGCCGTTCAGCCAGGACGAGGAGAACTCGGGCGTCTTCGACGCGCGCGACACCCTCGGCCTCGGCTGGTTCGTCGGCAACATGCAGGCGCACTACTCGCTGGCGGCTCCGCTCGTCGAGGGCGGCCAGGTCTACGCGTTCTACGCGCCGACCGCGGTCACCTGCGCCGGCGACCTCTCGATGGACGGCAGCATCGGCGGCGACGACCTCGGCGTGCTGCTCGCGGGCTGGGGCTCGGCCGGCATGTCCGACCTGAACGGCGACGGCACCACCGATGGCGCTGACATCGGCGCTCTGCTCACTGCCTGGGGCGCCTGCGCCCAGTAACCCCGTTCCTCATTGGGTCATTCGTTACCCGGGAACCCCCGGCCCCGAAGTAGGGCCGGGGGTTTCTTCATTGTCGAGCCGGGCCCCGGCTGCGAGGCGGCGTTCCGGCGTCGCGCAGCCGTAAGCGCGCGGAATTTCGGTCACGAACGGGCCCGAATCGGCGAAACAAGGGTGATGGACGACCTCCACCGCCAGGCCTTCGCCCACTGGACCCGTGCCCAGCCGACCGTGTCGGCGTTCGTGCACGCCCTGGTCGCGGACCGGGCGGAGCGCGACGATGTGCTGCAGGAGGTCGCGATGGCGGTTCTCGAGTCGTTCGGCAGCTACGACCCGTCGCGCCCGTTCACGCCCTGGGCGGTCGGGATCGCCCGCCGCACGATCGCGGACTCGTTCCGCCGCCGCAAGCGGATGCCCGCGCTCCTCGGGCCCGAGGCTGCCGCCGCGCTTGAGCGTGCGTTCGCCGAGGTCACGGAGTCCGAGCAGGCGAAGCTCGCGCACCTCGCGGAGTGCCTGCGCGAGCTCGACGGGCGGGCGCGCCAGGCGTGCGACCTGCGGTATCGGATGGATCTCAAGCCTTCGCGCATCGCCGAGCTTCTCGGCATCCAGTCGAACACCGCCGCGAAGGTGCTGCAGCGCGTCCGCGAGCAGCTGCGCGAGTGCATCGAGCGGCGCATGCGCGCGGAGGTCCACGCGTGAGCGACTCCGCCGACATCCGGGCGATCATGCATCGCGCCCTCGACGGGACGATCGACGGATCCGAGCGCGCCGCACTCGACGCGGCGATCGCCACGGACCCCGAGGTCGCGCGCGAATTCGCGCGCCTCGCGCTGCTCCACGACGCGCTCGAGCGGGAGCTGACCGCGGGCGAGGTCGGGCGCAGGGGCGCGACGGCGCTTCGTTGGCGTGCCCGGGCGCGCCGCCTGTCGGCCGCCGCCGTGCTGCTGTTCGCCGTCGGCGTGCTCGCCTGGATCGGGCTCCGCGGCTCGCCAGCGAACGCGGGTGCGGAGCTCGCGCGGATTGCCGCGTCGCAGCACTCCGTGCGGCGGGACTTCCTCATCCGCAGCCTCGACGGCGACCAGCGCCGGCAGGCGGATCGGCGCCGCGTCGATCCGCGCGCGAAGCAGAAGCCGTCGATCGACGATGCCGTGCTGCACGTCGGTGCGCCGGGCTCGTACGTGCTCGAGCGCGCGGGCGACGACGGATCGGTCACCGTGACGGGCAGCGACGGCGTGGTCGCGTGGAGCGTCCCCCCGCGCGGAGCGGTGCGCGTGAGCCGCAACCCCGCGCGCTTCCGCGGCGCGCTGCCCGGCCAGCAGCACGAATTGCCGTTCGTGCACCCGGCCGAGGGCTTCGAGCTCCTCACGCGGTCGTACGACCGGTCGCTCGGGAAGATGTCCGAGATCGACGGCCGGAGCGTTCGCTCGATCGTCGGCGTCCGCCGCGCGGGGGTGCAGCGCGGGCCGAAGGAGTTCCGCCTCTGGTACGACCCTGCGACCGACGCGGTGCTGCGCATGGAGCTGGACCGGCTTCCGCAGGCGAACGGCGGTCCGCGCTCCGTGCAGATGGACCTCGTCGCCGAGTTGCCGCTCGACACCACCTACTTCGCGCATGACGCGCACCACGGCCGTGACCGGACCGTGATCCTCGAGGACTGAGACATGAAGACCGCGCTTCTCGCGTTCGCTGCCGTCTGTTCCGCCCTTGCGACGGCGGTACCGCCAACCCAGACGCCCGCGACGAAGCCGACCGCGCAGCTCGCGGCAGCGAAGCCCGCGGCCTCGAAGCCGAACTTCGTCTTCATTCAGGCCGAGGCGCAGGGATGGTCGAGCACCTCCGTCGACATGGACGGCGAGCCTCCCGTGCACGCGCGTCCCGCTGGCCTCACGCCGAACCTCGAGAAGCTCGCGGCCGACGGATCGCGCATGAGCGACTTCTACGTGTCGTGCCCGCGCTGCACGCCGTCGCGCGCGAGCTGGGTGACCGGCATCAGCCCGGCGAAGCTGCGCATGACCTACCAGAACGAGCCCGGCGGCGGCAACGTCGAGGAGCGCTACAAGCTGATGCGGATGATCCCGCCCGCGCCCGACGCGGACCTGCCGGAGGGCGTGCGGACCACGGGTGCCGTGCTGAAGGATCTCGGATACGCGAGCGCGCACTTCGGCAAGTGGCACGTCGGCAGGCAGGCGCCGGATCGCGTCGGGTTCGATCTCTCCGACGGCAACAACAGCAACCAGGGCCCCGAGCGCGGTGTCGAGCCGAACCCGAAGCAATGCTCCGCGATCACCGACCGCGGCATCGAGTTCATGCGCGAGCAGGTGAAGGCAGGCAAGCCGTTCTACCTGCAGCTCTCGCACTACGGCTACGGCAGCGAGGAGGAGGCGACTCCCGAGGCCCTCGCGGTCGCGAAGTCGCTCGTGCCGGGCGTGAGCGGCAAGCCGATGGGCGCGATCGCGGGCGCGCACGACGTGGACACGCAGCTCGGTCGCGTGCTCGCGACGCTCAAGGAACTCGGCATCGACGGGAATACGTACGTCTTCTACAGCGCGGACCACGGTGCGCAGGGTGGTGGTGGTGGTGGTCGCA
>JAIYBS010000005.1 GCA_027488415.1 Planctomycetaceae bacterium
GGCGACCACGCGCGGGTACTGCGCCGGGTCGGTCACCACCGTCACGCTCTCGAAGTTCTTCGCCGCGCTGCGCAGCATCGACGGCCCGCCGATGTCGATCTGCTCGATGGCCTCGTGCTCCTCGATGCCCGCCCGCGCCACGGTCGACTCGAACGGGTAGAGGTTCACGCACACCAGGTCGATCGGCTCGATGCCGTGCTCGCGCATCGCCGCGGCGTGCGCGGGATTCGCTCGGACGCCGAGCAGCCCGCCGTGCACCTTCGGGTGCAGCGTCTTCACGCGGCCGTCCATCATCTCGGGGAATCCGGTCACCGACTCGATCGGCACCACCGGGACGCCCGCCTTCGCGAGCGCGGCCGCGGTGCCGCCGGTCGACACGATCTCGACGCCCATCGACGCGAGCTCGCGCGCGAACTCGAGCAGGCCGCCCTTGTCGCTGACCGACACCAGTGCCCGGCGGATGCGCGGGCCCGTCGACTGCTGCGCACTCACGGCGCGGCGGGGGTCATGGCGGCCGACGAACCACCGATCGACGCGCGGTTGAGGGGCTCGAGACGCTCGACCGAGCCGTCCTTCGACATCACCACCAGGTCGCCGTCGACCGGCTGCGTGAACTCGATCGACTCCGCGTTCGGCAGCTGTGCCTCGCGGATCACGCGACCCGTGCCCGCGTCAACCGCGGTCAGCGTGCGCGTCGCGTGGTCCCAGGCCATCAGCTCGGTGCCGAGGCGGCCGATCACGTCGCCCTTGGCCTTCGACTTCCAGCGGACCTCGCCGTCCGGCTTGTCCGCGGGAAGCGGCGTGAACGACACGAGTCCCTCGCCCGGGATCTGCAGGTAGAGGCCGTCCGCCAGGCGAACCGGCGGGTGCAGGAGCGGGGTCTGCGTGAAGTACTGCCACAGCACGCGGCCGCGCATCAGGTCGAACGCCCACAGGCTCTGGTCGCGGCCCGCGACGAAGCACGCGTCGCCGTCGACGGCGATCGCCGACTCGACGCCCGCCGAGAGCCGCCGCGTCCACATCACGCCGGCCGACGCCGCGTCCATGCAGAGGACCGTGCCGTTGGTGCTGCCGACGAGCGCCAGCTGGCCGCTCACGGTGACCGGCGCCACCACGTGTCCGCCGAGCGTGGTCGCGCGCCAGTTGTAGCCGGTGCCGTACTGGAACCAGCTGCAGAGCCCGGTGCGGGTGCCGTAGATCATCGACGGCCCGTAGACCGCGGGCACGTTCGACGGAAGCTGCGAGTAGCGCGTGCGGCGCACGAGGTTCCCGGTGGTCGCGTCGAGCGCGACGCCACCGAGGTCGGTGAGCACGTAGACGTTGTCGTCCTTGCCGGCGGGCAGGTGCTCGATCGCGATGATCTTCTCGAGCCCGAGGTTGGTCGAGCTGCGCCATACGGTCTCGCCGTTGTCGCGGCGGACGCGGACGATGCTTCCGGCGGTGTCGCCGAACCAGTAGCTGTCGGAGCCGGGCGTCACCAGCGATCCGGCCGCGTCCTTGGTGGCAAGCGGCTCGGTCTGCCAGACGATGCGGAGCCCGAAGTCGTCCGCGGCGGCGGGGCCGACCACGTAGCGCGCCTCGAGCGCAGCGAGCGCGGCCTTGCGGGCGGCGGCGGCGTCGACCTTCGCGGGCTGCTCGGCGGCGGGCTTTTCGGCGGAAGCGGGCTGGGCAGCCTTCGGCGCCGCCGTGTCCTGCGCGAACGCACCGCCGGCCAGAGCGGCCGCGAGTGCCACGCCCGAGAGGGCGCAGCAGCGGACCATGCCGGAAGCGAGCAGGGCGGTGGGGGCGGCGACGAGGTCGCGGCGGCCGTGGCTGGTCGTGGCGTTCATGTCTCTCGGGGGCTCCTGGACGCGATCTGGCTCCGGCCGAGGGCCGTTTCCGCCGCGAATCGGGAAGTATACGGATGGCCTAGAAACCCCGTTCCGGCGCGACCCCCGCAACGATGCGCACGGCGCAAAAAGAAGTTCGGCCGCGCCCTTTTCACGGTTCGCGGCCGACTTCCCTTTCCCTCATACCCTCGCAACGCTACCTAGGTGGCTTGCGGTGATCGCTTGCGGCGACCAGGACGCCAAGAGTTCCCTTTTCCCAGTGTCCCTTAGAAGGTCGAGTCGGGCCCTTTCTCCCAACTCAGACCAAACCTTGGAACCACCGAGGTGGTTGCTGGCCCTTTTCACGGCTCCCTTCTTCCGATCAAGGGTTACGCGGAGTATGTCAGCGATCGGGGCGGTTGCAAGCGAAGAGCGGCGGTTTTTCCACCGATCGATCGGCCGGAACCCGTTGTCCGGTAAAGATCCCCGCCGTTCGCCGCCGCTGCAGGAATATCCGGATCCTCGTCGCGCGGACCTATCCTTGAAGCCGTGTCGCGCGCACTCGTCATCGCCCTCGCCGCCGCGGCCGTGCTGCTCGGGCCGGCCGCGCCAACCGCGACGGCGCAGTACCCGCGCGGCGGCGCGCGCCCGTCGCAGCAGGCCGTCGGCACCTGGTGGGACCGCACCGCGCCGCCGCTCGGCCGCAAGCTGCCGACCAGCCGCTACTACTCGATCCGCAGCGACCTTTCGCCGGCCGACACCAAGGCGTACGCCGACCACCTCGACGTGATGTACGACGAGTTCGCGCGCCGGCTCGTCGGCACGACCGGGCTCAAGCGCCGCTCGCCCGAGTTCCCGAACGTCCTGATGTTCGCCAAGCAGCAGGACTACCTCGACACGCTGCGCACGCAGTTCGGCATCAACGGCATCGGCTCGGGCGGCATGTTCTTCGTGACGCCGCGCGGCGCGGGGCTCGCGTTCTGGGTGGAGGGCCTGCCGCGGCAGCGCGTCCACCACGTGGTGCAGCACGAGGGATTCCACCAGTTCGCCTACGCGTTCTTCGGCAACGAGCTGCCGCCGTGGCTCAACGAGGGCCTCGCGGAGTTCTTCGGCGAATCGGTGGTCGAGGGCAAGCGCGTGATCGTCGGGCAGGCGAGCCCGCAGGCGGTCGGCACCGTCCGCGCCGCGGTCGAGCAGGGCAAGCACATCCCGTTCCCGGATCTCCTCCTGATGGACAGCGCGCGCTGGAACGGGAACGTGCAGTCGCAGTCGGCGACCGCGCGCATCCAGTACCCGCAGAGCTGGTCGATGGTGCACTTCCTCGTGTACGCGGAGGACGGCCGCTACGAGCCGATGTTCTCCGACATGCTCCGCCGCCTGAACAACGGCGTGAAGCCGCTCGACGCGATGAAGCAGAGCTACAGCCTCGACACCGACGCCGAGGTGTCCGAGTTCGAGGCGCGCTGGAAGAAGTACGCCGTCGAGCTGCAGCCCGGCGCGTACGTCTCCGCGCGCGGGCGGCTCGAGTTCCTCGCCGAGGGCCTGCGCGAGGTGTGGGGCAAGGGCGCGCGCCCCGAGACGCTCGAGCAGCTGAAGGCCGCGATGCGCGAGGCGAAGTTCCGCTTCACCGCCAATGCGCACGGCTACTCGATCACCATGGACGCCGCCGACGACGCGAACTTCCAGGTGCCCGACGACGCCGTGAACGCGAAGCCCGCGGTCATCGAGCTCGTGGCGCAGAAGCCGCCGAAGGGCGCGAAGCAGCGGAAGCTCGAGGACGAGCACCCCACGCCGCCGATGCTCCGCACCCGGAACCTCCGTCCGAACGACGTGGGGATCCAGTGGTACCGCAACCCCTCGGACCCCTCGGAGTTCGCGTTCGAGGTGGTGGTGAACTGATCCGGGGCGCACCGCGGCCGAAGCGAGCGGCGCGCCCGGTGCGACGGTCCCCGCTCACCGGTCGTTCGGGAAGTTCCACTGGTCGCCGGGGCGGTAGCCGAGCAGCTCGTAGAGCTCCTTGCGCGTCTGCATGCGCGGCAGGCTCTCGCGGACGCTGCCGTCGCGCCGCAGCGCGGCGAGGCCGCGCGCGACCTCGCCCATCGCCAGGCGCATCATGCTCAGCGGGTAGATGACCACCTGGTAGCCGAGCTCCTGGAAGCGCTGCGCCGGGATGTCCGGGGTCTTGCCGAACTCGGTCATGTTCGCGAGCAGCGGGCCGGGCGACGCCTTCGCGAAGTCGGCGAACTCCTGCTCGGTCTGCAGGCCCTCGGGGAAGATCATGTCGGCGCCGGCGTCGCGGTAGAGGTTCGCGCGCTTCACGGCGTCCTCGAACCCGGTGACGTGGCGCGCATCGGTGCGCGCGATGATCGCGAAGTCGGGGCTCAGGCGGTAGTGCGCCATCGCGCCGACCTTCTCGGCCATCGCCTTCGCGGGGACGAGGTCCTTGCCGTCGAGGTGGCCGCAGCGCTTCGGGAAGACCTGGTCCTCGACGTGCAGCGCGGCGGCGCCGGCGCGCTCGTACTCGACCACGGTGCGGACGGCGCACTCGACCTCGCCGTAGCCGGTGTCGGCGTCGGCGATCACGGGCAGCTTCGACGCGTCGGCGATCTCGCGGATCGTGCGGCACATCTCGGTGAGCGTGATGAGCCCGATGTCGGGGTAGCCGGCGACGTTCGCGGTCGCGCCGCCCGAGATGTAGCACGCCTCGAAGCCGGCCTGCGCCACCGCGCGGGCGACCAGCGCGTTGAAGGCGCCCGGCACCATCACGGTGCCGCGCTGCCAGGCGTCTCGGAGCCGTCGGCCGGGATGCGGGGTCATGGTGCTCATCGGGTGGCGCTCTCGGAAGGGGGAACGGCGACCGCGGCCTCGTCGCCCATCGGCGGCTCGGGCGGCGGGGGCGCCGAGGGTGCGGCGGATTCCTTGACGAAGCGGTACGGACCCGTGACCGAGCCCCACACCTGCTTGCCCGCGGCGTCGAAGCCGCGGTCCCAGCTCGTGAGCTCGGCGGCGGTGACGGTCACCTCGCTCGTGGCGTAGGCAGCGCCGCGCAGCGCGCTGCCGCAGTCGGCGCCGTTGGTCGATCCCTTCAGCGCGCCGGGGCCCGCCGAGGCGAGGACCACGCTGCAGCCCGGGCGCGCGACGATGATGCCCGGGTCGAGCGCGTTGAAGCGCGACGTGTCGCGCCACGCGCCCGCCCAGAGCAGCGGGTCGCCGGGCAGTTCGTAGATGACGCTCTCCGCGCGACCCTGCGGCAGCGGGATGATGCGGTAGATGCGCTGCCGGTAGGGCTTGTCCTGCGCGTCGGCCATCGCCTGCTCGACGTACATCCAGGGGCCGTCGGTGCGATCGGTCCAGATGGGCACGATGTGGAGCCGCACGTCGAAGAAGGTCGGGTCCGCCGCGGCCTGGGCCGCGCTCGAGTAGTGGCCCGCGAGCCAGGCCGCCGCGTCCCGGGCGACGTCGGTGGTGGTCACCGCGTGGTTCTCGAGGGGGCCGCCGTCGACCACC
>JAIYBS010000318.1 GCA_027488415.1 Planctomycetaceae bacterium
CGCGGCGACCGCTGCGCCGCCTTCGTCGAGGAGCGTCAGCTCGTTGCCCTTGATGCGGAACGAGCGGCACCGCTCGAGCGCGTCGAGGAAGGCGCGCTCGAGCTCCATCCGTTCGGGCGGCCCGGCCATCCGCGTGGCGCCGAGCCTCGAGAAGCGCATCGAGTCGCGTTCGAAGTCGACGGTCCCGAAGTAGCGGTTGACGCCGGCGCTGCCGTTCGCCCGGTCCGGCAGCGAGACGACGAGCGTCGGATGCGGCCCCTCGGGCATTGCGTGCCCGGCGAGCGCCGTGCATCCCCATTCGGTGGACGTGAGGGGCGCGTCGGCGGTCGCCCGGGCGCCGGCTCCGTGCGGGCTCGACTGGCACGAGCCTCCGGCAAGGAGCGTGGCGGCCGCCAGGGCGGCGAGGGCGATTGCCGGGCGGAAGGCTGTGCTGCTTCGCATGGCCGCCGAGAATATCCGCCGCGGTGCAGTACCTTCCGCGCGGAGGAACCGATGGTCGAGATCACCGCCCGTTACGAAGGAAACCTGCGCTGCTCGCTCACGCACGGCCCGTCCGGCACCGTCATCGAGACGGACGCGCCCGTCGACAACCACGGCAAGGGCGAGCGCTTCTCGCCGACCGACCTCGTCGCGGCGGCGCTGCCGGCATGCATGATGACGATCATCGGCATCGTCGCCGAGCGCCACGGGCTCGACGTGCGGGGCATGACGGCCTCGGTCGGCAAGGAGATGAGCGCCGCGCCGCCGCGGCGGATCGCCCGGCTGCCGGTGCGCATCGAGATCCCGCTTCCCGCGGATCACCCGCAGCGCGCGATGCTCGAGAACGCGGCGCACACCTGCCCGGTGCACAAGAGCCTGGGTGCGGACGTGGAGTCGCCGATCGAGTTCGTCTGGAAAATGTAGCCCGGCTGCACTTTCACGCCGACGGCAGCTCGAAGCCCTTGCGGTACTCGCGCCGCACGATCGACTTCGTCGCCTCGTCGTCGCCGAGGAACGAGTTCGTCGCGCGGTCCCAGCGCAGCTCGCGGCCGGGGAATCGCGCGGCCCGGCAGCAGAGCAGGCCGGCCTCCGCCATGCCCGCACCCGCGCTGAACGGGGTCTGCACGAACGCGCCGGGCTTGCCGACGATGCGGTCGACCCACGAGTGCCAGTGGTTGCGCGCCCGCACCTCGCCCTGGCCGGGGATGCTCTTCCAGTCGACCGGCTTGCCGCCGCGCCACACCTGGATCGCGCCCTCCGGCTCGACGAGCAGCACGCCGTCCTCGCAGACGACGAGCGTGCCGGTGCCCGGCCACGCGCCTGCCGGCAGGCCGAGCGACGCGCGCGACGGCGCCTGGCTCTTGTCGCAGTAGTGCACCACGAAGCGGTCGCGCGCGAATCGGTCGCCCGCCGCCGGGTAGGTGAGCGTCGAGTGCACGTGCTGCGCGTGGTAGAAGTCGCTCGGGCTCCGCGTCTGCGACACCACCGCCACGGGCGAGGGCAGGTCGTACGCGAAGTAGAGGACGTCCAGCAGGTGCGTGCACCAGTCGCCGAGCTGCCCGGTGCCGTAGTCCCAGCTCGAGCGCCAGCGCAGGCCGACGAGTCCCTCGCGGCAGGGCGCGTCCTGGGCCGCGCCGAGCCACAGCTGCCAGTCGACGTTCGCCGGGGGCGCGATCGGCTCCGACAGCCCGCCGTACCAGAAGTACCCGTCGCCCGTGTCGCCGGGACCCGAGATCCAGACGTGCGCCTCGATGGCCTTGCCGAGCAGGCCGCGCCGCAGGATGTCGACCGCGTGCTGGCGCCCCTCGGGTCCCATGCGCTGGTTGCCGACCTGCGTGACGAGCTGCGGCCGCGCGTTCGCGGCACCGAGGATCGCCGAGACCTCCGACAGCTGCTGCACGAGCGGCTTCTGCCCGTAGACGTGCTTTCCCGCGGCGAGCGCGGTCATCATGATCAGCGCGTGGTTGTGGTCCGGCGTGCAGACCACCACGGCGTCGAACTTGCCAGCGTGGCGGTCGAACGCCTCGCGGAAGTCGCGGCAGGTGAAGGCCTCGGGGTGCTCGGCGGACACCTGCTTGAGCGCGTCGGAGTCGACGTCGCACAGGCCAGTGAACACGACGTCCGGATGCTGCCTGAGCTCGTGCCGGTCGGCGGGCGCGATGCTCCCGCCGACGCCGACCTGCAGGACCTGCAGCTTGCCGAGCTTGCCGCGGAACGGCCGTCGCGCGGGCATCCCGGCGAGCGAGGCGAGCGCGGGCGCCGCGAGCGTGGCACCGGCGGCGAGCGCGCCGCTCGCGATCAGCGTCCGTCGGTCGATCATCGCTTCTCCTCGGTGCTCCGGCTCGTCCACGCCTTGAGGAGCTCCTGCTCCCGCTCGCGCGGGATGCCCGGCGCGCGGCCCGAGCCCCACGCGAAGTCCGCGGGACGCTCGGCCTTCGTCTTCGCGAAGTCCTCGATCGTGTCGCGCGCGGTGTCCGCGAGCGGCCGGCACCGGAGCCCGTGGGCGAATGCCTTCGAGCAGTTGGCGCGTCCGGCACCGGCGGTCTCGGGTGCCTGCGGGATCCAGAGCGGCAGGCCCATCCACGGGGCGACCTGGTTCTCCATGAGCCACTGCTCGTCGGCCCACTCGAAGCGGACCGGCACGCTCACCGCGGCCTTGATGCCGTACAGCATCTCCTCCATGGTGAGCGTCCCCTGCGGGCCGTTCGCGATGAACGTCCCCTCGTGCCCGTCCTCGACGAGCTTCAGCATGAACGCGGCGAGGTCGCGCACGTCGATGAACTGCACCCACTGCTCGCTCGGCTTCGGCGCGCGCGGCGCGAGGACGGTCCCGCCCTCGGCGATCCGCACCGGCCAGTACGAGAACCGCAGGCTGTCGTCGCCGGGGCCGACGATGAGCCCGGGACGAACGATGCACGCCTTGCCGGGGCATGCCTTCTCGGCGGCCTGCTCGCAGAGGGCCTTCAGCGGTCCGTACGTCTCGCCGGTGATCTTCTCGATGGTCGGGTCCGCGATCGTGCTCACGGGGGTGGACTCGTCGGGCGCGATGGAGTTGTCCATCCACACCGAGACGGTGGACACGAGCTGGTACATCGTGGCCACCGGCGCCAGCAGCTCGGCGGACGCCGTCGTGATGCGCGGGAAGTACGACGAATTGTCGATCACCGCGTCGAAGCGGCGGCCCTCGGCCTTCATCGACGCGACCAGCGCCTCGAGCGACTTCAGCCCTTCGCCCTTCTTCGGGTCCCGGTCGCCCTTGAGCTGGACGATCGCCTTGTAGCGGTCGCCGGCGAACAGGTTCGGTGCGGTCTTGCCCCGGTTGAAGACGGTGATCGACCATCCCTTGTCGATCGCCTGCTCCACCAAGTGGGGGCCGAGGAATCCGGTGCCGCCGAGGATCAGGATGTTCATGGCGCGAAGGCTACCGGGCACGGCGGGAGGGCCGTCCGCGGGCCGCGAGCGCCAAAAAAGAAGTCGGCCTCGATCTCTCGAGGCCACACTCCTGCGTTTGCCCGTTGCTCGGTTCCCGTCGAGCGTCAGGCGGCGTTTCCGGTCGTCTCCGAGTTTCCCGTTCGGAGCCTTCCGGGTTGTCGCTCGTCTGCCGGTTTCCCGTCGGCATCGGAGCTCGCATCTCGATTCGTCGGACCGGTTTCCCGTCGGTCGTCCGAACATCAGTCTCGTTGGCCGGTTTCCCGTCGGCCGTCTCGACTGCCCCCGTCGCCAATACAAACGGGAACCCGTGGCGCGACCCATCACCGCGGGAAGAAAATTCGCCAGGAAGTCGCCAGAGTCCGCGATAACGGCGCCTGGAAGGGCCTGGAGGGGGATCCCGCCGCGATTTTGCCCACGGGTACCCTCACGAAATGCCCGCCAGCGCCCCCACGGAAGTCGTCATCCGGGACCTCCACAAGTCGTTCTCCGGGAAGGCTGTCCTTCAGGGGGTGAACCTTGAGATCCGGTCGGGCGAGCTGCTGGCCGTGGTCGGCGGCTCGGGCTGCGGCAAGACCGTGCTCCTCAAGCTGATCATGGGCCACTACCCCGCCGACTCGGGCACCGTGCTCGTGGCGGACCACGAGTCGTCCTTCGATGCGTCCGGCGCGCCGCCGCTCGTCGACATGTCGACCGCCGACGAGCGGACGCTCGACCGCATCCGAATGCACTGGGCGATCGTCTTCCAGCGGAACGCGCTCGTGAGCGGCGACGTGTTCGAGAACCTCGCCGTGCTTCCCCGTGAGGTGAAGGGGATGTCCGACGCCGAGATCCTGCCGATCGCGCGCAAGGCGCTCGAGGACGTCGGGCTCGATCCGGACGCGGTGATGCACCGCGATCGCGAGGAGCTCTCCGGCGGCATGGCCAAGCGCGTCGCCGTAGCCCGCGCGGTGGTGATGGACCCCGTGATCATCATGTACGACGAGCCGACCGCCGGCCTCGACCCCGAGATGTCCGCGCAGATCCAGGAGCTCATCGGCACCACGCACCGCGCGCAGCCGTCGTTCGTCGCGAACGGAAACGGCGTGCGGCGCACGAGCATCGTCGTCACGCACGACACCGAGCTGCTGCGCCGCCTCAGGCCGCGCGTCGTGATGCTCCACGGCGGGAAGGTGCTCTTCGACGGGACGTTCGAGGAGTTCACCCGCAGCGAGGACGCGCACGTTCGGCCGTACCTCGCGCAGATGCCGGGGATCCACGCCGACGGCACGCGCGAGTGACTCGTCAGGCGCGGGGCGAGCCGCGGAGCTCCGCCTCGGCCTCGAGGGCCAGGCGTTCCCCGACCAGCCGCTCCTCGTCGATGACGCGGTGAGCGCCTGCCCGCGCGAGGTCCGGCGCGACCGCGTGGTAGCGGCTCCTCGCGATCACGGTGGCGCCGGGCGCGAGGTGCCTCGTCAGCGACGCGACGTGCTCCGCGGTGCCGACGTCCGCCATCGTCACGAGGACGAGCCGGGCGTCCGAGATTCCCGCGTGCTCCAGCGTCTCGGTGCGGCCCGCGTCGCCGAGCTCCGCGTGCGCGCCCATCTGCCGGGCGAGCGCCACCAGCGCGGGGTTCGAGTCGACCACGACGCACTCCGCGCCCCGCCGCTCGCGCAGCTCCTCGAAGGCGCGCATGCCGCACGGACCGAACCCGACGATGAGCACCGACCCGCGCTTGCGCTCCCCGTTGCCGCCATCGGGCCCGCGCGGGTGCCAGCGCCGCGCGATGCGTGCCGCGAGCCCGACGAGCGCCGGCGTCACGAGCAGCGAGCCGATCGTCGCGGTCACGAGCAGCTTGTGGAGCTGCGGTTCCAGCAGCCCCGCGGCGCGCGCGGACTCCGCGCGCACGAAGCTGAACTCGCCGATCTGCGCGATGCAGAGCGCCGCGGCCACCGCCGTCGCCGCGGTGGCGCCCGCGAGACGGCCGACGCCCGCGGCCACCAGCGTCTTCCCGGCGATGATCGCGGTGATCGCCACGGCCACCGTCCACGCGTTCTGCCAGGCCCACGCCGGATCGCCCGCGAGCCCGACGGCCGCGAAGAAGAGCGTGACGAGCAGCGTGCGCAGCGGCGCGACCTCCGCGCGCACCTGCGGCGCGAAGGGCGAGCTGCCGAGCATCGCGCCGGCGAGGAACGCTCCGAGGGCAGGGGACACGCCGACCGCGTGCGCACCGAGCGCGCTGCCGATCGCGCAGACGGCGGCGAACACCGCGACGAGCTCGCGGTTTCGCGACATTCCCCGACCGGCGAGGAACCACGGGAACACCCACCGCACGAGTGCCGCGAAGGCGACGACCAGTCCGACCGCCCACGCCGCGGTCCGCGCGACGGATCCGAGCGCCTCGCCCCCGCCCGTGCCGCCGACCGCGCCGAGCGCGACCACGAGCGGCACGACCGCGATGTCCTGCGTGAGGAGCACCCCCATCGAGAGCCTGCCGTGCGCTGCATCGACCGAGCGCCTTTCCACGAGGAGCCGCGCGACGACCGCCGTGCTCGAGAGGCTCACGATTGCGCCCAGGGCGAATGCCGTCGGCAGGGCGGTCCCGAAGGACCGCGCGACCGCCATCGCCGCCGCGATCGTCACGACGACCTGCAGCAGGCCGGCAACGAACACGCGAATCCCGAACGTCCGCAGGCGCACGAGGCTGAACTCCGTTCCGATGGAGAAGAGCAGGGTCGAGGCGCCGAGCTCCGCGATCGCGTGCACGCGCTCGGTGCCGTCCGCGGCTCCGCCCACCCAGCCGAGGACGTTCGGACCGACGATCGTTCCCGCGAGCAGGTAGCCGACCACCGCGGTCTGCCGCATGCGCTCCGCGGCGGCGCCGAGCGCGAGCGCGCTCGCGAGCAGGACGAGGATTGCCACGAGCGTCTGGTCCATCGATCACCGGCGCGGGGCGCAGGCGGCGCCTCGCCGAGCCGCGGTCAGCGTATCCGCGGCGTACGCTCCCCACCCATGAAGGACAAGGCCGAGATCGTCCGCGACTGGCTGCCCCGGTACACCGGGTGCACGCTCGAGCAGTTCGGGCGGTACGTGCTGCTCGTGAACTTCTCCAACTACGTGGAGCTCTTCGCGGAGCGCTTCGGGGTGCCGGTCCGGGGGCGGGACAGGCCGATGATCTCGGCGACCGCGGAGGACATCACGATCCTGAGCTTCGGCATGGGCTCCGCGATGGCGGCCACCACCATGGACCTTTTGTCCGCGATCTCGCCGAAGGCGGTGCTCTTCCTCGGCAAGTGCGGCGGCCTCAAGAAGTCGAGGGTCGGCGACTTCATCCTGCCGATCGCCGCGATCCGCGGCGAGGGGACGAGCAACGAGTACATGCCCGCCGAGGTGCCGGCGCTCCCGAGCTTCCGCCTGCAGCGCGCGGTGAGCGCCAGCATC
>JAIYBS010000391.1 GCA_027488415.1 Planctomycetaceae bacterium
CTACGGTGTGCAGCTGAGCTTCGGCGAGCTGGCCGTGGTGGTGGCCACCGCGACGCTCGCGGCGGTTGGCGCCGCCGGCATCCCGAGCGCGGGGCTCGTGACGATGGTCATCGTCATCACCGCCGTCAACGCCTCGCTCGGCAGCGAGAAGCTGCCGGTGGGCGCGATGGGCATCGTGATCGGCGTCGACCGCCTGCTCGACATGTGCCGCACCACGGTGAACGTGTGGGGCGACATGGGCGCGGCGCGGATCATGACGCGCATCGCGCCGGACTGAGCTCGGCCGTGCCGGACTGAGCTTGCTCGAGCCGGACTGAGCTTGCTCGAGCCGGGCCCCGGGCCGAGGCCCGGAGCGGCGGGGTGGCTCACTTGCGCTCGATCATCGTGACCTTCATCCCGCAGTCGGCGATCTGCTGCTCGTCGATCGGGCCCGGGGCGTCGATCATGAGGTCGCCTCCCGACTGCGTCTTCGGGAACGCGATCACGTCGCGGATGTTCTCCGTGCCGACGAGGTGCATGACCAGGCGATCGAGGCCGAAGGCGATGCCGCCGTGCGGCGGGGCGCCGTGGCGCAGCGCGCTCAGCAGGAAGCCGAACTTGATCTCGGCGTCCTCCTGGGTGAGGCCGATCAGCTTGAACACCTTCTCCTGCACGTCCATGCGGTGGATGCGGATGGAGCCGCCGGCGATCTCGCTGCCGTTCACGACGAGGTCGTAGCCGGCGCTGAGGCAGCCGCCGGGGTTCGACTCGAGGAAATCGAACTGGTCGGGGTTCGGGCTCGTGAACGGGTGGTGCATCGCCACCCAGCGCTTGCCCTCGTCGTCCCAGTCGAACATCGGGAAGTCGACGACCCAGAGGAACCTCCACTCCTTCTCGTCGACGAGGCCGAGGTCGCGGCCGACCTTGAGACGCAGCTCGCCGAGCGCCTTGGTGGCGGTGTCCCAGAAGTCGGCGACGATGAGCACGCTGTCCCCGGCCTGCAGCCCGAGGCGTGCGACCAGCGCGTCCTTGAACGGCTCGAGGTGCTTGGCGATGCCAGTGTCGAACCCGTTCGCGGTGAACTTCGCGACCGCGACGCCGCCCGTCTTGAACTGCTTGACGAACTCGGTGTAGCCGTCGGTCATCTTGCGCGTGAGCTTCTCGGCGCCTCCGGGCACGCGGATCGCCTTCACGCAGCCCTGGCGGCCGGCGCGGGTCTTCGCGAGCGCCTGCTGGAACACCTGGAACTCGCTCGCCTTCACGATGTCGGAGACGTCGCGGATCTCGAGCGGGTTGCGCAGGTCCGGGCGGTCGATGCCGAAGCGGTCCATCGCCTCCTGCCAGGTCATCCGCTGGATGGTGCCGATGTCGTAGCCGAGCACGTCCTGCCAGACGGCGCGCGCGAAGCCGCCCATCATGGCCATGACGTCCTCGCGGTCGACGAAGCTCATCTCGAGGTCGATCTGGCTGAACTCCGCCTGGCGGTCGGCGCGGGGGTCCTCGTCGCGCAGGCACTTGCAGATCTGGATGTAGCGGTCGAAGCCGGCCACCATCAGGATCTGCTTGAAGAGCTGCGGGCTCTGGGGCAGGGCGTACCACATGCCCTGGTGCAGGCGCGCCGGGACGATGAAGTCGCGCGCGCCCTCGGGCGTGCTCTTGATGAGGAGCGGCGTCTCGATCTCGGCGAAGCCGTTCTGCGCGAAGTAGTCGCGCGCGAGCTTCGTGACCTTGCTGCGCGTGCGCAGGATGTGCTGCATGCGCGGGCGGCGCAGGTCGATGTAGCGGTACTTGAGGCGGACCTCCTCCGCGATCTTCTCCGCCTCGTGCTCGTCGGGGAGGATCGGGGGGTTCTCGGCCTTGTTGAAGATCTCGAGCTCCTCGGCGACGAGCTCGACCTCGCCGGTGGCGAGCTTCGGGTTCGGGTCGCCGGCGCGCTTGCGGAGCGTGCCGCGGACGCCGATCACGTCCTCGCGCCGCAGGGCGCGGGCGCGCTGCACGACCTCGGGGTTGCCTCCCTCGAGGTCGAACACCACCTGGCAGAGCCCGTCGCGGTCGCGGAGGTCGATGAACAGCAGGCCGCGACCCTGGTCGCGGTAGGTGTTCACCCATCCGTTGAGGGCGACGGTGGAGCCGGCATCGGTGGCGCGGGGCTGGCCGCAGGTGTGCGTGCGCTTGATCATGGGAAGCGGCGGAGGATAGGGAAAATGCGCCGGGGGGCCCCCGGCGCACTTTCCGAGCCGCGCGGAAAATGAAGCCGGGCTACATTTTCCGCCGTGCCGACGGTCCTGGTCACCGCGTTCGAGCCTTCCGGCGATGCCCACGCGGCGCCGCTCGTGGCGGCGCTGCGCGAGATGGCGCCCGGCATCCGCGTGGTCGGATGGGGCGGGCCCCGCATGCGGGCCGCGGGCTGCGAGCTCGTCGGCGAGACCGCCCGGGACGGCGCGATGACCCTGGTCGGGCTCCGGAAGATCCAGGAGGTCCGCCGCATCGTCCACCAGATCCGCGAGTGGTGCGCCCGAAACCCCGTGGACGTCCATGTGCCGGTCGACAGCCCGGCCGCCAACTGGCACATCGCGAAGTGGACCAAGCGCCATGGCCGAGGCGCCGCCGGCGGCAGCCGCGTCGTGAACCTCGTCGCACCGCAGCTCTGGGCATGGGCGCCCTGGCGCATCCGGAAGTGGCGTCGCACGAGCGACGCGATCCTCTGCCTGCTCCCCTTCGAGGAGGAGTGGTTCCGATCGCGCGGCGTCCGCGCGCACTTCGTCGGCCATCCGGTGCTCAGCCACGCGATCGGCCCCGATGCGCTCGCCCGCGCCGGCGCGTTCCCGCAGGGCTCGCCGAGGCTCCTCCTGCTTCCCGGAAGCCGCAGCGGCGAGGTGCGCGCCAACATGCCCCGCATGCTCGAGGTGTTCCGCACGGTCTCGCGGACGCGGCCCGGCCTGGTCGGCATCGTGATGGCCGCAAACGACGCGCTCGTGCCGCTCGTGCGCGCGGCCGCGCGCGGCGGTGCGTGGCCGTCGAACCTGCACGTGATGCACGGCGACCCGGACGCCGCGATCGCCTGGTGCGACTGCGCGCTGAACGTGAGCGGCACGGTGAGCCTCGACCTTGCGCACCAGCGCAAGCCGATGGTCGCCGTCTACTGGACTGGCATGGTGAAGGTCGCCGGCGGATCGGTGCTGCTCACGATGCCGCACCGCCTGCTCCCGAACATCGTCGCCGGCGAGCGGATCGTGCCTGAATTCGTGCCCTACTCGGGCGGAACCGGTCCGGTGGCACGCGAGCTCGGGCGTTACCTCGACGACCCCGCCGCGCGGGCGCGCACCGCCCGCGACCTCGATCGCGTCGCGCGGCAGTTCGAAGGACACGACCCCGGCCGCGAGGCGGCCGGGGTCGTGCTTGGGTTCCTTCAGGACTGATCCGCCAGCGGTCGGCGGGCGGTCATCGGGCGGGCCGGGCCCGCCCCTCCGGTCACTTGATCGGCTCGAAGCTGAACGTCTGGCCGCCGATCACGCCCTCGAGCATGAGGCCGCCGCCGTCGAAGGTGACGACCTTGACACCGTCCTTGTAGTCGTTCGCCGCGCTCGCGCTCGCGTTGCCGGCCGTGGCGCTGCCGCCCGCCTGGAACGCGGTCTCGCCGCGCTTGAACTTCTCGAACGCCGCCTTGTTCTCGAAGAAGATCACCTCGGAGAACGACTGGCCGCCGATCTGCGCGCCGATCGTGCCGCCGCCGGCATCGCTGCGCGCAACGACCGAGCCGCCCTCGTAGACGAGGCCCTTGCCCGAGAAGCCGCCGACGACGAAGCCGCCCTTGCCGATCGAGGGATAGACCGCGTAGGCGTGCGCCTTCTTGAAGTCCGCCGCGGTGCTCGGGAACTTCGACTTGCAGGTCTCGATGGTGGCGGCGGCGTCGGCCTTCAGGATCTTCACCTGCTCCTCGGGCGGGAGGCTCGAGCTCGGCCCGCAGCCGAAGGGGACCGAGGCGAGGGCGAGGCCGAGGGCGACGATGATCGATGCGTTCTTCATGGGCATGGTTTCCTTCCCGACTGGGAGACCGGACGATACCGATTCGACGCCGGCCGCGTCCGGGAACGGTTCCCTGATGGCTATGATTCCGCGCCATGATCTGCACGATGAGCCGCTCGATGTTCCGCACGACCGCATCGATCCTGTCCGCGATCGCCGCCGCCTCGCTCCTCCTTGCCGCGGCCCCGGCCGCCCAGGACGGCGCGAAGACGCTGAAGATCGTCAGCAGCCTCCCGCGCACCGGGAGCGCCAACAGCCAGACGACGAGCATCGTCAACGGCATCAAGATGGCGATCGAGGAGCGCGGCGGCATGGTCGACGGCTACGCGATCGCCTACGACGACATGGACGACGCGAGCCCGCAGAAGGGCAACTGGGACCCCCAGGTCGAGTCCGCGAACGCCAAGAAGGCGATCAACGACCCGGCCGTCGTCGGCTACATCGGCACCTACAACTCGGGCGCGGCGAAGGTCTCGATGCCGATGCTCAACAAGGCCGGCCTCGTGATGGTGAGCCCGGGCAACACCCACACGGGCCTCACCAAGCCCGGCACGGGCGAGCCGAACGAGCCCGCGGTCTACCGCCCGACCGGCAAGATCACCTACTTCCGCGTCGTCCCCGCCGACGACATCCAGGGCGCCGTTGCCTGCGAGTTCTGCCGCGGCGACCTCGGCGCCAAGAAGGTGTTCCTCCTCCACGACCGCGAGCTCTACGGCAAGGGCATCGCCGACGTGTTCCGCAAGTCCGCGCAGGCCTCCGGCATGGAGGTGGTCGGCTTCGAGGGTATCGACCCCAAGGCGTCGAACTACCGCTCGCTCGTCACCAAGATCCGCGCCGCCGCGCCGGATGTCGTGTTCTACGGCGGCACGACGCAGACCAACGCCGCGCAGGTCCTGAAGGACCTTCGTTCCGGCAGCTGCAAGGTTCCGTTCGTCACCCCGGACGGCACCTTCGAGAAGGCGTACATCGAGGCCGCCGGCAAGGACGCGATGAGCCCCGAGTCCGGCCCCGTCTACATCACCTTCGGCGGGCTTCCCTCCGAGCAGCTCACCGGCCTCGGCGCGGAGTTCGTCAAGAAGTACCAGGCGAAGCACGGCGAGATCCCCGAGGCGTACGCCGTCTACGGCTACGAGGCCGGGCGCGTGCTGCTCGACGCGATCGACCGCGCCGAGACCAAGGACCGCGCGGCGATCATCGCCGCGGTCGCCGCCACCAAGGACTTCCAGGGCGCCCTCGGGACGTGGAGCTTCGACGCCAACGGCGACACCACCAACCGCATGATGAGCGTGAACACCGTCAAGGACGGTGAATTCGCGTTCGTGAAGGCCGCGGGCGGCGGAGCGGGCAAGGCAAACTGATGCAACGCGCCGTCGCGGCGGCAGAGCAGCTGGCGATCCTCGCGCTCGCGCGCGCGGACGGCCTTCCCGCGTTCGCGGCGGACGGCGCCCTCAGCTCCTGGGAGGTGTTCGGCCAGCAGCTCGTGACCGGGCTCTCCAACGGGATGATCATCGCGCTGATCGCGATCGGCTACACGATGGTCTACGGCATCGTGGAGCTGATCAACTTCGCGCACGGCGACCTCTGCATGCTCGGCGCGTTCTTCGCGCTGACCGCCGTCGGCGCGCTCGGCATGTCGGAGTGGGGCGGGGCGGGCGGGGCGGTCGGCCTCGTCTCGCTGCTCGTCGCGACGGCGTTCTTCTGCGGCGCGCTGAACTGGTCGATCAACCGCCTCGCGTACCGACCGCTGCGCAAGGCGAGCAAGCTCAGCCTCCTCGTCAGCGCGATCGGCGCGAGCTTCATCCTCGTGAACCTCGGCCTCTTCTGGGGCGGCATGCCGATGGACGTGTTCGCCGGCGGCAACAGCTCGGCCGCGCCGAAGGCGTTCCCGGCGCTCGTCGAGCCGGAGCCCGCCGCGCACCTCGGCGACGTCATCGTCTCGCGGCCCGACGTCCTCGTGCTGCTCGTGACCGTGCCCCTGATGGGCGCGCTCACCTGGCTCGTCCGCTTCACGAAGCTCGGCAAGGCGATGCGCGCGGTCGCGCAGAACCCGACCGCCGCCGCGCTCATGGGCATCGACGTCGAGCGCGTCATCGGCGCGACGTTCTTCATCGGCGGCTCGCTCGGCGGCTTCGCGACCGTCGTCTACAGCATCTACAACCAGACGGTCAGCTTCCAGATGGGCTACCGGATGGGCATGGACGCGTTCATCGCCGCGGTGCTCGGCGGCATCGGCAACCTCCCCGGCGCCGTGCTCGGCGGGCTGCTGATCGGCGTCGTCCGCGCGATGAGCGACCAGTACATCGAGACCCGCTGGACCAACGCGGTCGTGTTCGGGATCCTCATCCTCATCCTCGTGTTCCGGCCCTCGGGCCTGCTCGGGGCCAAGCTCCGGGAGAAGGTGTGAGCGCCGCCGCCCCGAGGAGGATCCGCCTGACGCCGTGGGCCGGCCTCGCCGCGCTCGCCGCGGTGCCGTTCATCGACGCGCTGCTCCCGGGCGGGCTGCGGCTCGAGGACCCGATGTCCGAGGTCTTCATCTACGCGATCCTCGCGCTCGGCCTCAACGTCCTCACCGGCTTCACCGGGCTCCTGAACCTCGGCGTCGCGGCCTTCGCCGCGATCGGCGCCTACGCCTTCGCGATCGCCACCTGCGAGATCTACCCGTTCCAGCTCGGCTTCTGGCCGGCGCTGGGGGTGACGGTCGCCGCGGGCGCGATCGCCGGGTTCGCGCTCGGCGCGCCGACCCTCCGCGTGCGCGGCGACTACCTCGCGATCGTGACGCTCGGCTTCGGCGAGATCGTGAAGGACGTGCTCGTCAACCTCGACACGATCACGAAGGGCACGCAGGGCATCAACCCGCTGCCGCCGCCCTCGTTCCTCGGCACGCCGCTCGAGGCGCGCGGCCAGTACTGGCTCCTCCTCGCCTTCGTCACGGTCACGTTCGTCGGCGTGCGCGCGCTCGAGCGCAGCCGCGTGGGTCGTGCCTGGATCTCGATCCGCGAGGACGAGCTCGCGAGCCGCGCGATGGGTATCCGTCCCGACCACGCGAAGATGCTCGCCTTCGCGACCTGTGCGGCGCTGGCGGCGCTCGCCGGCGCGCTCATGGTGAGCCGCCTCTCGAGCTCCGGCGAGCCCGGCAACTACGACTTCCAGGTCTCGATCCTGGCGCTCTGCATCATCATCGTGGGCGGCATCGGCAGCGTGCGCGGCACGCTCGTCGGCGCCATCGTGATGGTGGGCATGAACTCGATCGTGCTCGTCAAGCTCTCCGAGCTCGTGGGCTCGCCCGACGCGCCCGGCGCCGCGCTCGACGAGGCGCAGGGCCTCGCGAAGGTCGGCGTGTTCCTGCGCACCTGGGCGCAGAACGTGCTCGTCAACCCGACGAACTGGAAGTTCCTGCTCTTCGGCCTCGCGCTCGTCCTGATGATGGTCTTCCGCCCGCAGGGCATCCTGCCGCCGCGGCCCCTCCACGAGGCGCCCCCCGAGGGCGGGGAGGAGGGCGCATGACCGCGATCCTCGAGGCACGGGACGTCACCATGCGCTTCGGCGGGCTCGTCGCGAACGAGCGCGTCAGCCTGTCCGTGCGGCCGGGCGAGATCTTCGCCGTGATCGGCCCGAACGGCGCCGGCAAGACCACGCTCTTCAACGCGATCACCGGTATCTACGAGCCCACCGAGGGCGAGGTCCTCTTCGAGGGCCGTCCGATCCGCCGCGAGTGGGGCATGAGCGACCGGGTGAAGGGGCTGGCCGTCGGCCTCGTGAGCGCGGCCGTCGCCGTGCTCGCCCTCAACGCGAGCGCGCTCTGGCAGGGCGCGATCGTCGATCGCTACGTCTACGGCGAGGCGTTCCCCTGGGGCGAGGCGCTCGACTCGGTGCCGCGCACGCTCCGCGAGTCCGGCTTCTGGCTCACGTGGTTCGCGGCGGCCGTCGGCTTCGCGGTCGCTCGCCTCGGCTTCGGCGCGATCTGGAAGGCGCAGCGCCGCACGCCCGACCTCGTCGCGCGCGCCGGCGTCGCGCGCACGTTCCAGAACATCCGGCTGTTCGGCGAGATGAACCTCGTCGAGAACGTGCTCGTCGGCATGGACCAGCACTTCCGCTCGGGCTACTGGTCCTGCCTGCTGCGTCCGCCCGGCTTCTGGCGCGAGCGCGAGCGGATGCGCCGCCGCGCGTTCGACCTCCTCAAGTTCGTCGACCTCGCCGACAACGCCGCGGACGCCGCGCGCAGCCTGCCGTACGGCCACCAGCGGCGCCTCGAGATCGCCCGCGCGCTCGCGACGCGGCCGCGCCTCATCCTCCTCGACGAGCCTGCCGCCGGCATGAACCCGGCGGAGAGCGCCGACCTCATGAAGCTCATCCGCCGCATCCGCGAGAGCGGCGTCACCGTGGTCCTCATCGAGCACGACATGAAGGTCGTGATGGGCATCTCCGACCGCATCGCCGTGCTGCAGTACGGCCGGAAGATCGCCGAGGGCACGCCCGACGAGATCCGCAACGACCCGGTGTGCATCGCCGCGTACCTCGGCACGGAGGACCTCGGGTGACCGCCGCCGACCGCCAGCCGCTCCTGCGCGTGCACGGGCTCAAGTGCTCCTTCGGCCAGGCCGAGGTGCTGCACGGCGTCCACCTCGACGTCTTCCCCGGCGAGATCGTCTCGCTGATCGGCGCCAACGGCGCCGGCAAGTCGACGACGCTGATGTGCATCTCGCGCATCCACCGTGCCGCGGGGCGCATCGAGTTCGCCGGCGAGGACCTCTCGCGGCTCGCCCCCGAGCAGGTGGTTCGCCGCGGCCTCGTGCAGGTGCCCGAGGGACGCCGGATCTTCCCGCGCCTGACCGTGCGCGAGAACCTCGAGATGGGCGCCTTCATCCGCTCCGACCGCGACGGCATCGCCGCGGACCTCGATCGCATCTTCGGCATGTTCCCGATCCTGAAGGAGCGCGCCGCGCAGCAGGGCGGCACGCTCTCCGGCGGCGAGCAGCAGATGCTCGCGATCGGCCGCGCGCTGATGAGCCGGCCGAAGATGCTGATGATGGACGAGCCCTCGATGGGCATCGCGCCGATCCTGGTCGCGAAGATCTTCGACACCGTGCGCAACGTGCTCCGCGCGCAGGGCATGACGATCCTGCTCGTCGAGCAGAACGCGAACGCGGCCCTCCGCATGAGCGACCGCGCCTACGTGCTCGAGACCGGGAACATCGTCCTGTCCGGCACCGGCGACGAGCTGCTGCGCGACCCGCGCGTGCGCGCGGCGTACCTCGGCCACTGACCGCGGCGCGACGCGCGTCCGCGTCCCGCTTTGAGCCCCGGGCGGTTCCTCCTACACTGGCGATTCCGCCATGCGAACGTTCACGCTCCGCACCGACCTCGAACGCCACCGGATCGGCAAGTTCCAGCTGCCGCTCGGCCTCGAGCCGGTCGACCTGCCCGCGCCCAGCGAGGGCTACACGGTCGAGTTCGTCGAGGGCGACGAGTCCGCCCCGGACACGTTCCGCTTCTACGCGGTCGCCAGCTTCGAGAAGGTCGGCGCGCTGCTCGAGGACCTCTTCGAGGCGATGCCGGACGAGGTCTTCCCGATCGTCGAGGCCGGCTCGAAGGACGCCTTCCGGTCGACGGACTCCTGGAGCGCGCGCGAGCCGCTGCCCTTCGACGACTTCATGGACGACTGGCGCCACTACCGGTCGGTGATCCTCGAGGACGGGTCCATGGGCGCCGGCGCGCA
>JAIYBS010000366.1 GCA_027488415.1 Planctomycetaceae bacterium
CGCACTGGCTGCGCGAGAGCATCAAATCCGTACCGGGTTAAGTATGCACCAATTCGTTCTCCAGAGAACGAATTGGTGCATACTTAACCAGGTACGGATTTCGCGCACTCGTCGCACAGCTCGTTCGCGCGTGCCGCGGTCGGGGCCTCGGCGATGATCCGGATGATCGGCTCGGTGTTGCTCGCGCGCAGGTGCACCCAGCCGTCGGCGAAGTCCACGCGCACGCCGTCGACGTCGCTGATCCGCTCGTTCGCGAACCGCGCCTTGACGCTCGCGAGCGCGGGCGCGACCGCCGCCATGCCGCCGACCGCCGCGAGCTCCAGCTTCCGCTTGACCATCGCGTAGCGGGGCAGGGCAGCCACCAGTTGCGAGAGCGGCTTGCCCTCGTGCGCCAGCAGCTCGAGCACCAGCGCCATCGCGCTGAGCGAGTCGCGCACCCAGCAGACCGGCGGGAAGATCACGCCGCCGTTTCCCTCGCCGCCGAGGATGCCGTCGGCCGGCCGGAGCCCCGCGACCACGTTCGCCTCGCCGACCGCCGTTCGCACCACGCGGGAGCCTGCGTACCGCGCGGCGACGTCGTCGATCATCCGGCTCGTCGACAGGTTCGCCGCGAGCGTCCCGCCGCCCGTGCGCTGCAGCATCCGCTGGGCCGCGAGCACCAGCGTGCACTCCTCGCCGATGAACGTGCCGCGCTCGTCGACGATCGCGAGCCGGTCCGCGTCCGGGTCCTGCGCGAATCCGCACGCGGCGCCGGGCGTCGAACGCACGGCGTCGGCGAGCCCCGTCAGGTTCTCCGCCAGCGGCTCGGGCACGTGCCCGAAGATCCCGGTGAGCTCGCCGAAGACGTGCTCGACGTCGCAGCCGAGCTCCGCGAGCAGCATCCGTCCGCCGAGGCAGCCGCTGCCGTTGACGCTGTCGAGCACCACCTTGAACCGCTTCGAGCGGATCAGTGCGACGTCCACGTTCGCCAGCACGCGATCCACGTGCACGCGCGCGGCGCTCCCGTCGCGCTCGACCCGGCCGGTCGCGAGCGGACCGCACCAGTCGATGCGCCGCGCCTTGAACCGGTCGACGATCTCCTTCGCGATCGCCGGCGGCGGCGCGAGGCCGTCGCCGTCGAGGCACTTGATCCCGTTCCACTCGATCGGGTTGTGGCTCGCGGTGATCGTCAGCCCGCCGTCGGCGCGGTGGTGCCCGATCATCACGCCGACCGACGGCGTCATCGCGATGCCGATGTCGATCACGTCGCACCCGGTCGCGGTGAGTCCGCCGATCGCCGCCGCCGCGAGCGGCGCGCCGCTGATGCGGCCGTCGAGGCCGACGACCACGCGGGGCCGGTCCTTGCCGGTGGTCGCCCGCAGGAAGGACCCGAACGCGCCGCCGTAGGCCGCGGCCACCTCGGGGGTCATGGTCTTCCCCACGATTCCGCGGGCGCCGGAGACGGAGAGCATGAGCGGTGCTTCGCTGCTGTTCATGGCTTCGAAAGGCTATCGGAATCCGCCTGTTTCCACCTATACTTGCAAGGCTCATGTACCTCGTCCGGATCGAGCGCACCTTCAGCGCGGCCCACGCGATCGTGATGGGCGGCATCCAGGAGCAGGTCCACGGCCACAACTGGAGGGTCGAGGCCACGCTCGCGGGCGCGAGCCTCGACTCCGACGGCCTCCTCGTGGACTTCCACGCGGTGGAGGGTGCGCTCGACTCGATCGTCGGCCGCTTCCACAACCGCAACCTGAACACGACCCCGCCGTTCGACCGGATCAACCCGACCGCCGAGCTGGTGGCGCAGTTCATCGCCGTGCAGCTCGGTGCGGCGATGCCCCCGGGCGTGCGCGTGCGGTCCGTGAGCGTCGGTGAGGCGCCGGGCTGCACCGCCACCTACATGTGCCCGTTCTCGGGGGTGCGCGCGTGAACGACCCCGCGGCCAGCATTCCCGCCGCGCCCGCGGCCCCGCCGCGGTCCCCGCTGAACGTCGAGGCGAACGATCCCGCGCGCTTCCTGAACCGCGACATCGAGTGGCTCGAGTTCAACGCGCGCGTCCTCGACATCGCCGCCGACGTGCGGACGCCGCTCCTCGAGCGCCTGCGCTTCCTCGCGATCTACTCGGCGAACCTCGACGAGTTCTTCATGAAGCGCGTCGGCGTCCTGAAGCGCCAGATCGAGGCGGGCGTGTCCGGCCCCGTCGTGGAGGCGCTCACGCCGCAGCAGCAGCTCGACGGCATCCGTGCGCGCGTCGCCACCCTCGGCCACCGCCAGGCGATCGTCTTCCGCGACCGCGTGATGCCCGCGCTCGAGCCGCAGGGCATCCGCATGCTCCGCTGGGAGCAGCTCACGGAGTCCCGCCGCGCCGAGGCGGAGGCGTGGTTCCGAAGCAACCTCTTCCCGATCCTGACGCCGCTCGCGGTCGACCCGGGCCACCGCTTCCCGTTCATCTCGAACATGAGCGTCTCGCTCGGCGTCATGCTCCGCCGCCCCGGCGAGAGCGAGCAGCTCTTCGCCCGCGTGAAGGTGCCGGACATCCCGACGCGTCTCTACCGCTTCGGCGGCACGAGCGAGTTCATTCCCGTGCAGGAGATCGTCGAGCACAACCTCGACGACCTCTTCCCCGGAATGGAGATCCTCAAGGTGCTGCCGTTCCGCGTGACGCGCAACGCCGAGATCGAGCGCGACAGCGAGGACACCGAGGACCTCCTCGAGGCGACCCAGCACCTCCTGAAGGAGCGGCGGTTCGCGCGCGTCGTGCGCCTGGAGATCGCCTCCGGGGCGAACCCTCGCATCCTGAAGTTCCTCATGGAGGAACTCCAGGTCGACGAGGACGACGTGTACGAGTCCGAGGGGCTCATCGACTACGGGTCGCTCAACGAGGTCGCGGACCTCGACGTCCCCGACCTCCACTGGCCGCGCCTCGCGGCGCTCGCGCCGGCCGGGCTCGAGGACGAGCACGCCGACATCTTCGCCGCGATCCGCGCCGGCGACATCCTCGTCCACCACCCCTACGAGAGCTTCGAGCGCTCGGTCGAGAAGTTCATCGAGGACGCCGCCGCCGACCCGAAGGTCGTCTGCATCAAGCAGAGCCTCTACCGCACCTCCGGCGACAGCCCGTTCATCTCGAGCCTGATCCGCGCCGCCGAGAGCGGCAAGCAGGTCGCGGTGCTGGTCGAGCTGCGCGCGCGCTTCGACGAGGCGCGCAACATCCTCTGGGCGCGCAAGCTCGAGGACGCCGGCGTCCACGTCGCCTACGGCGTCGTCGGCTACAAGACGCACACCAAGACGGCGCTCGTCGTGCGGCAGGAGCAGGGCGGGCTCCGCGCCTACGCCCACGTCGGCACCGGCAACTACAACAGCCGCACCGCGCGCATCTACGAGGACGTCGGACTGCTCACGGCGGACCCGGCGATCACCGAGGACCTCGTCAACCTCTTCAACTACATGACCGGCCGCTCGCGGCAGCGCGAGTACCGCAAGCTGCTGGTCGCGCCGGTCGCCATGAAGCGGCGGTTCATCGAGCTCATCGAGCGCGAGACGCAAATCGCGGCGGCGGGCGGGCGCGGCCGGATCATCGCGAAGATGAACCAGCTCGAGGACCGCGGCGTGATGGACGCGCTGTACCGCGCCAGCGAGGCGGGCGTCTCGATCGACCTCGTCGTGCGCGGCTTCTGCTGCCTCCGCCCGTCGATGCCCGGCCTGAGCGGGAACATCCGGATCCGCTCCATCGTCGGGCGATTCCTCGAGCACAGCCGCATCTTCTGGTTCGGCGCGGGCAAGGAGGATCCGCTCGACGGCGACTTCTTCATCGGGAGCGCCGACTGGATGTACCGGAACCTGCAGACCCGCGTCGAGGCGGCGACGCCGATCGAGTCGCGCGAGCTCCGCCGGGACCTCTGGGAGGTGCTGCAGGCGTGCCTCGAGGACCGGCGTTCGGCCTGGCAGATGCAGGCGGACGGCACCTACCGCCAGCTCGATTCGTCGGACCTCGCGGCAGACGACCCGCGGGCGATCGGCACGCACGCGCGTTTGGCCGAGCACTACGCGCAGCGCGCCGCCGCCCGCGCGCAGGCGTCTCGGGGCGGGTGAGCCTCAGCCGCCCCTGGAGGGTTCGGGCGATGCCGGAGCGGGTGCGGGCGCCGTGGGCGTCGCCGGTTCCTTCGCGGCCGGGGCCTTCGCGATCCCCTCCGCGGCCGTCCCGAACCCGGCGCTCAGGCGGTTGATGCCGAGCTGGTAGAGCAGCTTGTCGAGCTTGCCGGTCGCGCGGTACCCGAGGCTCCCGCCGATGCGCCACCGCGCCGCCGACGCATCGCCGAACGACGCGGGCAGGAACGCAGGCAGCTCGGCCTGCATCGTCGACTTGGGCGGCAGCGTCAGGGACGCGACCCACTCTCCGGAGTACGCGGTCCGGTCCGCCACCACGAAGCTGTAGTCCCAGTGGGTCAGCTCGACGGGAGCGTCGTTCGGGTTGGAGAGCTCGAGGAGCACCTTGACCGTGCTGCCCTCGGCCGTCGCGCCTGCCTGCCGCGCCGACACGGCGCGGACCTCGGGGTTCGCGGCGCAACCGCCCAGGCCGGCGGCAATCCCGAGGCCTGCCGCCGGGCCGATGGCCGCCGCGAGACGGCACGCGGCCGCGAGCGCGGGCGTGGGGGCGTTCCGGGGCGGCGTTCGCGTTCCCTGCATCGGCGGGAGAATGTATCACCTCCGTCGACGGACACCGCGCACCTCGCCATGCAGATCCCCATGGGCATCCTCCGCGCCATCGCAGCCTCCGCATCGCTCGCCGTAGCGATCGCGGCCCGCGCGCAGGAACTCGCGGTCCCCGCGGTCGACGACTCGCCGAGCTCCCAGCTGCTGCTCGAGCAGGCCGCGGACCAGGCCCGCGCGAACCCGCGCGAGTCCGTCCGCCTGCTCGTGCAGGCGCTCGATGCCGGCGCGCCGCTGCTCGTCCGCTCCGCGCAGGATCCCGACCTCTTCGTGACCGTCGCCACCCGCGTCCACGCGCTGCTGCGGGGCGACGCCGCGCTGCTCGCCGCCTTCCGTCGCGAGGTCGGCCCGGACGCCGACGCGTGGCTCGCCCGGGGCGACCTCGACGCGCTGGTCGAGCGCCGCGTCGACACCGCCGCCGGCCTGCGCGCCGCGTTCCGCCTCGCCGAGCGCTCGATCGCCCGCGGGCGATTCGCCGCCGCGTCGGGCTTCCTCGACCGCGTCGCCGACCACGACCTGCTCGACGCCGACGGGCGCACCCGCCTCGAAGCGCTCCGCGCGGCCGCCCGCGCCGGGCTGCGCGCGCCGGCCGTCGACGCGCTCGCGGCGGGCACCTTCGATGCGTCCTTCGCGTCGGATCGCTGGAGCGAGACATGGTCGCTGCCGATCGACGGCGCGATCGGCGGCGGCGACGTCGCGTCGGGCGCGGCGGTGCTCCCGTCCGTGACCGGCGATCGCGTGGTCGTCGACGACCGCACCGCGATCCGCGCCTTCGACCGCCTGAGCGGACGTCCGCTCTGGAGCGCGTCGCTCGGCACCTCCGACCCGTCGGCCGGTTCGCTGCGGATGGTCGCGGCGTCGCCCGATGCCGTCGTCGCGTTCTCGACGAGCGGCGGGACGCTCGCCCGGGCCGGGTCCGGTCGCGTCGCGTGCATCGATCCCGCGACCGGCACGATCCGCTGGGAAATGCGCCTCGACCGTCTCGCCCCCGGCGGGGTGCTCGAGGGCGTCGTCCCGCACGGCTCGCCGGTGATCGTCGACGGCCGCGCGATCGTCGCCGCGCGCAAGACGACCCAGCGGCTCGAGACCGTCGGCTGGCTGCTCGGCGTCGACCTCGAGCGGCCGTCATCCGCCGCGTGGACGCGGGTCCTCGCGACGACCGGCAGCCTGCGCGTCGGCACCTCGCGCGTCGGCGACTCCCCGACGGTCGCCGCCGGAGTGATCTACGTCGCGTCCTCGGCGGGCGCCGTCGCGGCCGTCGATCCGTGGGACGGCCACGTGCGCTGGCTCCGGCGGTTCCCGGTTCCCGTGCGCGACGCCACGCTGAGCAACGAGCCGTTCGACGCGATGACGCCCGCGGTCATCGGCGACCGCGTGTTCGTGGCGACGCCCGATCGCTCCCGGATCGTCTCGCTCTCGGCAACCGACGGCTCGGTGCTGGCGGAGGTTCCCACCGGGACCGACGGCGGGATCGGCACGCCGGCGTACCTCGTGGGCGACGAGCAGAGCGGCCTGCTGCTGTCCGTCGGCGATCGCGTGTCGTGCCTCCGCGCCGCCGCACCGCGCGAGGCACTCTGGTCCGCACCGGCGCCGGCCGAGGCGATTCGCGGCCGCGTGTCGTTCGCGCGCACGCCGGACGCGCGTGCACCCGTCGTCTCGGTCCCGACCTCCGAGGGACTTCGCGTCCTCGATGCGCGCGACGGATCGGTGCGCATGCGTCTCGACGGCATGCGCCCCGGCAATGCGGTGCTCGCGGGCAACGAGGTCATCTCCGCCGGGACGTCGATGCTCTCCGGCTGGATGCCCGTTGCCGAGGCCGAGCGCATCGTCCGCGCGCGGATGGCGTCGTCGCCCGCGGCGTCCGAGGCGGTCGCGCTGCTCGCGCTCGCCCGACAGGTCCGGTCCTCCTCGATGGCGGCGGAGGCTGCCGCGGAGAGCGTGCGCCGTGCCGCGACGCTTCCCGCCGGCGACCCGCAGCGCGCCGAGCTCCTCGAGCTGCTGCTCGACGTCGACGCCCTCGATTTCGTCGAGGGCACGGGCCGCGACGCGATCGCCTCCGCGATCGACCGCGCGGCCGAGCTCGCGGAGGCACCGCTGCGCGCGGGATTCGCGCGCGCCGAGCGTGCGCTCCGCGCGGGATCGGCGTCGGACGCCGCCCGCATCGCGGTCGCGACCGCGCTCGGCGCCCCCGCCGACGCGATGGTGCCTCATCGCGACGGCCGGGTCTCGGCCGAGGCCGAGGCGCATCGCATCGTCCGGCTCGCCCGCGACCGCGATCCCCGCGCCGTCGCGGGCGTCGAGTCGGCGGTGGCGTCGGCGGTCGGCTCCGCATCCGGCGATGACCGGGTCCGCATCCTGCGCTCCTCGGCGCGGCTCGCGGCCGGAACGCCGGCCTCGCTCCGCGCGCTTCGTGACTTCGCGGCCGCGGCCGGCTCCGGCGGTCGCCCCGCCGTCGTGCGGCTCGCACGCGAGTGCGCGTCGCTCGGCACCGAGCTCGACGCCGCGTTCCGCGACTCGCTCGGAACGGACTCCGCGTTGCTGAAACCGCTTCCGTCGCCTCCCGCGCTCGCCCGGGACGCGACGGCCGTGCGCGAGTTCCCCGGCCGCCTGCCGCGCACGTTCGCCGACTCGGGCCTGGTGCCGGGAGGCCTGCTCTCGATGCTCGGTACGGACCTCGTGTTCCGGGCCGCGCCGGAGTACTCGATCGCCTGGCGCGCCCCGCTCGGCACCCGCGACTGCACCGTGCTCGCGACCGCGCCCGACATCCTCGTGTGCGACGACACGCCTGGCGGCCAGGGGACGCTGACCTGCATCAGCCCGGACGGCCAGGTTCGCTGGACGCGCACCCCGACCGTCCCCGCGGCCGAGGCCCTCGACGCAGCCACGCCCGACGACCCCGACTTCCCGATCGAGCGCGTCTCCGCACGCCGGCTCCGAAGCCCGTCGGTCATCCCGCTGCCGACCATGGCCGGCGTCGCGATCCTGCGCCGCGACGGCAGCCTCGAGTGCTTCGACCGGGCGACGGGCGAGCCTGCGTGGAGCCGTGCCCCGGGCGATGCATCGATCGAGGCGTGGGCGCGCTCCGCGCTCGCGATCGCGGTCGCCGAGGGGATCGACGAGGGTTCGGGCACGGAGATCCGCGTCACGGTGCTCGACCCGCGCGACGGCTCCGCCTTGCTCGCGTGGAAGCTCGACGGCGCGACCGAGGTGCGCTGGATGCGCGTTAGCGATGCGGGCCTCGTGGTGGTCGGGACGGACGTCGGCATCGAGGCGCGGCGGATCGCCGGCGGTGACGAGGAGCGTCCGTACTGGGCGCTCGACGGCGTCGACGCGAGGGGCTCGTCGCGCGGCTGGTGCCCGTTCTCGTGGGTCGCGGTCCTCGACCGCTTCGACGCGCTCGCGTTGATCGACGCAGGGTCCGGCCGCTTTGCGCCCGCCGCGGTCTCGGAAGGCGAGGTGCAGACCGCGGTGCGCGAGGTCATGACGGGCGCGGGCTGGTTCGCGGCGATCCGCGAGGACCGCGCCGAGTTCTTCGACTCCGCGGGGCGGCGCCTCGGTCGGGACGCGCCCGGGGCCGACCGATCGTTCGTCGCCGCCGCACCGTCGGCGGCCAGGCTGTTCCTCCTCGATGCCGGAACCCAGGAGAGCGACCCGGTCCCTCTTCGTTTCCAGGTGCTGCTCCGCGACCTCGACGCACGGTCGGGTGCCATGGAGCCGGCCGCCCCGGTGCTGCTGCGCTCGCTCGGTCAGCGACACGCCGCGCTTGCCGTCATCGACGCCGGCCTCGCCGCCTCCAACGGTTCCGTGATCCAGCTCATCGAATTTTCCGATCCGTCCGCGCCCTCCGGCCGATGATGGCGGGGTCCCGTCCCGTCACCCGCCGCCGAGGCACCGCTACACTCCCGCCGCTTCGGCCCGTTCGCCGGCCACCGCATTGCAGAGGTACCCCATGACGCCCACCGACCCCACGCCCGACACCGAGCTGCTCGTGCTCGCCGACCCGTCCTCGCTCTTCGTTTCGGGTACCGGCATCGCCGTGCTCGCTGCCGACGAGGACGAGGACGATGACTTCGCCTTCGACGATGACGAGGATGAGGACGAAGACGAAGACGAAGACGAGGACGAAGACGAGGATGAGGATGAGGATGAGGAAGACGAAGACGAGGACGAGGACGAGGAAGAAGACGAAGACGAAGACGAGGACGAGGACGAGGAAGAAGACGAGGACGAAGACGAAGACGAGGACTAAGACGACGACTACG
>JAIYBS010000262.1 GCA_027488415.1 Planctomycetaceae bacterium
CACGGCGGCGACGAGGTCCGGGCCGAGCTCGGCGAGCGCGTCGTGCAGCTCGCCGGCGGTCTGCTGCGGGCCGATGGCGAGCGGCTCCTCGGCGTAGACGACGCCGGCGTCCATGCGCTCGGCGAGGCCGATCACCGCGACGCCCGCGACGGGATCGCCCTCCATCAGCGCGCGCTGCACCGGCGCGGCGCCGCGCCAACGCGGCAGGAGCGAGCCGTGCAGGTTGATCGCAAAGACGTCCTCGAGGAGCGGCGGCGAGAGCTTCTGGCCGAACGCGATCACGACGAACGCGGGCCCCGGCTGCGGGCGCCCGTCGCGCGCGGCGCGGTCGCCGGCGGCGATGGCGGCGCCGCGAATGAGGTCGCGCTGCTCGGGCTCGTTGCAGTCGTCCGGGCGCAGGAGCGGCAGACCGCGCGACAGCGCGAACTCGCTGATCGGCGTCGGCGTCAGCTGCTTGCCGCGACCCGCGGCGCGGTCGGGCTGGCTCACGACGAGCGCGACGCGCCCCGCGTCGGCGAGCATCCGCAGCACGGGAAGACCGAACGCGCCCGCGCCGAGGAACACCACGTCCGGCAATGCGGCCGGGTCGCGGCGGGACGCGCTTCGCTCGCCGGCGGCGTGGCTGCGCATCAGCGGCCCTCGTCCGCGGCCGCCTTCAGGTCTTTCAGCGCGCGGCGCACGCGGAGCCGGTCGAGCGGGCTCATCTTGTCGATGATCAGCACGCCCTCGAGGTGGTCGAACTCGTGCTGCCAGACGCGGGCCTGGAACTCCGAGCTCGTCTCGGTGAACTCGTTGCCGTCGAGGTCGAGCGCGCGGATCGTGGCGGTCACGGGCCGGCGCACGGACCCGCGGATGTCGGGGAGGCTGAGGCAGCCCTCCTCCATCGACTCGAAGTCGCCGGAGAGCTCGAGCACCGGGTTGATGTAGGCCCGGCGCGGCACGCCGCGCTCGGTCGTTCCGGTCACGAAGATCCGGAGGGACTCGCCGACCTGCGGCGCGGCGAGCCCGGCACCGTCCTCCTCGTCCATCAGCCGGAACATCTCGTCCACCAGGCTGCGTACGGACTCATCGACGGACCGGACCGGGAGCGCCTTGCGGCGCAGGACCGGATCCGGGAAATGCACCACCTGCCGGGAGCCGGCGGGGCGGACGGGGCTTCCTTCCTTGGGTCGTGCGGCCATCCCCCGGCGATGCTACGCTACGAAGTCCCGATGGAGGAACGAGCCCAGTGATCTTCGGTTGGCGCAAAGGCGAGTCCGGCAACGCAGAGAAGCCCTTCGAACCGCAGCCCGAGAAGGCGCGGAAGTTCTTCGAGCACGCCCGCACCGTGGGCGCGGCCGACCAGCTCGACTACTCGCTCAAGCTGTGGGCGAACGGCCTGAAGTTCGATCCGGGCAACATCGCCGCCCACCAGGGCATGTACGAGGTGGCGTGCAAGTTCCACGAGCGCTCGTCCCCTGCCGCCAGCAAGGACCTCAAGGAGATCGAGGGCCCGGGCCCCGTCGACCGGATGGTCGTCGCCGAGTACGTGTGGATGCGCGACCTCAACAACGTCTCCGCCGCCATGCGGCTCATGGAGGCCGCGGGCAAGGCCGGGCAGAGCTCGTTCGGGCAGTGGCTCGCGCCGAAGCTCCTCAACATGCTCCGCAACGCGATGGCGAAGAAGCCCCAGAAGAAGGTCTGGGTGCAGGCGGTCGACCTGTTCTCCGAGGTCGAGGCCTGGAACGAGGCCTTCGCGTGCGGCGAGGAGGCCCAGCGCCTCGACCCGGGCGACGGCGCGCTCGAGCAGCGGCGTCGCCAGCTGACCGCGGCGCGCGCCATCCAGCAGGGCGGCTACCAGCAGAACTTCGGGCAGTCGGGCGGCTTCCGCGCGCAGGTCCGCGACACCGAGAAGCAGCGGCAGCTCGAGGCCGCCAACAGCATCTCCGGCGCGGGCGGCAGCGAGGAGATCGCGATGGAGAAGGCCAAGAAGGACTTCGAGGACAACCCGATGTCCCCCGAGGCCATCAACCGCTACGGCTCGCTGCTGCGCAAGCGCGGCCAGGGCGACGACGAGGCGAAGGCGATCGACGTCTTCATGACCGGCTTCAAGCGGATCAACGAGTACCGCTTCAAGATGTCCGCGGACGACCTGCGCATCGCGCAGCTGCGTCGCGCGGAGCGGCAGGCCCGCGAGCAGCTCGAGCAGGCGCCCGACAACGCGCAGCTGCAGATGAACCAAGAGGCAGCGAGGACCAAGCTCCTCGAGCTCGAGGGCGAGATCTACCGCGAGCGGGTCCAGAAGTACCCGACCAACCGCGAGATGAAGGCCGACCTCGGCCGGATCGAGTTCGAGCTCGGCAAGTACGAGGACGCGATGGCCGCGTTCCAGGCCGCGAAGGACGACCCGAAGCTCAAGGTGAACAGCGCCTGGATGCTCGGCCGCTGCTTCTCGAAGGAGGGCTGGCACTCCGAGGCCGTCGGCGAGTACAAGGAGGCGCTGGCGGCCATCGACGCCACGCAGGCCGAGAAGGAGCTCGACATCAAGTACGACCTGATGCTCGCGCTCATGGAGCTCGCGAAGCTCGAGAAGTCCGGGGCCTTCGCGAAGGAGGCCGCCGACATCTGCAGCGCCATCGTGCGCAAGAACATCGGCTACAAGGACGTCCGCGCGCGCCGCAAGGAAGTGGACGAGCTCGTCCGCACGCTGGGCTGAGCCACGAATGACGCGACTCCGCGCGATCGCCGCCCTGCCCGCCCTGCTGGCGCTCGCGGGCTGCGGCAATTCCCTCATGCCCACGCCGGTCGGTCTGGACGCGCGCGGCGCCGACCCGTTCGCGGTCACGACCGATGCCTGCCGGGGAAGCCAGGTCCGAGTTTTCGTCGCGTCCAACCGGAGCGTCAACGGCGGCAGCCGGCCGGCCGAGTACTTCGGCAACGACCGCGACCAGCGCCTCCGGGTCGGGACGCTCGACGTGCGGATCGGCCACGGCCACCTGCCGTGGGATCGCCTCGCGGAGGTCTCGAGGCAGGACGGGCGCGACGGCTCGCCGCCGATCGAACTCGCCAAGGTCGACGACTTCGGCCCGGTCTGGTCCGCATCCGTCGAGAGTCGCGCGGTCGGCAACCCGGGCGGCGTCGACGCCGCCGTGCGGGACCGCTTCACCGAGGCGGTCGACCGTGCGCTCGCCGAGAGCGGCTCCCGCGAGCTGTACATCTTCGTCCACGGGTTCAACACCAGCGTGGACGAAAACGCGGCGGTCTCGGCGTCGATGTTCCACTACCTCGGGCGCGCCGGGGCGTTCATCCAGTTCGAGTGGCCGTCGCGCGACAGCGTCTGGTCCTACCAGGCCGACAAGGCCGCGGCATCGGCCTCGATCCGTACCTTCCGGCACATGCTGCAGTACCTCGGCACCCGCACCCGCGCGGAGCGCGTGCACGTCATCGCGCACAGCGCGGGCGCGCCGATCGCCATGAGCGCGATCCACGAGCTCCGGCTGATGCGCGCGATGGAGCCCGCCGCCAAGGTCCGCGAGGCGCTGCGCCTCGGCAGGCTGGTGATGGTCGCGCCCGACATGGACCTCGACGACTTCCGGGACTGCGTCGCCGACGGCGCGACCGAGGTGCCGGAGCGGACGACGCTCTACGTCAGCAGCCGCGACAAGGCGCTCGACTTCTCCGCGTGGATGGCGGGCTTCGCGAGGCTCGGCCAGCCGATGCAGGAGCTGACCCCGAAGCGCGTCGAGTTCCTCGAGGACGACGCGAACGTGGACGTCGTGGACGTGGTCGGCGCCGAGGACCGCGTCGGCAGCTGGCTCGGGCACTCGTACTTCCACGAGGACCCGTGGGTCAGCACCGACGTCCTGCTGACGCTCGCCACCGGCGCGCACCCGCTCGACCGCGGACTGCAGCGCGACGGCGAGAGGAAGGTCTTCGCGTTCGGCAAGCAATACCCCGACCGCGCGCGCGCTGCCGCGATCAAGATCCTGAACGGCAAGCAGCCGGCGGCGACGGCGGCGACGCCCGCAGCGGCACCGGCACCGGCACCAGATCGCGCTGCCGGAGGAATCGCCCCATGACCGCCCGCGCAGCCGCCGTCATCCCCGCCCGCTACGCCAGCACGCGCTTCCCCGGGAAGCCCCTCGCGCGCGACACCGGCAAGCCGATGATCGTGCACGTCCTCGAGCGCGCCGCGGCGTGCCGGACGGTCTGCCGCATCGTGGTCGCCACCGACGACGCACGCATCCACGACGCCGTGGTCGCGGCCGGCTTCGAGTCGCGGATCACCCGAGCCGACCACCCCAACGGCACGAGCCGCATCGCCGAGGTCGCCGAGACGCTCGACGAGGACCTCGTCGTCAACATCCAGGGCGACGAGCCGCAGATCGAGCCGGAGCTCGTCGACCGGACGGTCGAGCTGCTCGCTTCACGCCCGGACGTGCCGATGGCGACGCTCGTCTCGCCGTTCGCGCCCGGCGAGGACCCGACGAACCCGAACATCGTCAAGTGCGTGCGCGCGGTCGACGGCCGCGCGCTCTACTTCAGCCGGAGCCTCGTGCCGTTCGACCGCGACGGCACGCCGGGCGCGGCGCGGCCGATGAAGCACGTGGGGCTGTACGCGTACCGGCGCGACTTCCTGCGCACCTTCGTCGCGCTCGCCCCGACGCCGCTCGAGCGCACCGAGAGCCTCGAGCAGCTGCGCGTCCTGGAGCACGGCCACTCGATCCTCTGCGCGGTCGGCGAGGCGCACTTCACGGGAATCGACACGCCCGAGCAGTACGCCGCGTTCGTGGAGCGGATGCGCGCGGCGCGGTGACGCGAAAATATGCCGGGGGTCGCCCGGCATACTTTCGTCCGCTTGCGATCCCCGCGGCGACCCCGCAACGACACCGCGCCGAGCGCGCCCCGAC
>JAIYBS010000025.1 GCA_027488415.1 Planctomycetaceae bacterium
CCAAGCGCCCGTAGCCCCTCACCGAAAGCAGACCCATGCGCCGCGAATACGACTTCAGTAACGCCCGCCCGAACCCGTACCCGAAGCTTCTCAAGAAGCCGGTCACGATCCGCCTCGACGAATCGACCGTGCGCTACTTCAAGCAGCTCGCGACCGAGATGGACATGCCGTACCAGAGCCTCATCAACCTGTACCTGCGCGATTGCGCGGCATCGGGGCGGACGCTCAGCATGAAGTGGAAGCCGAGAGGGAAGCGCGTCGCCTGACGGGCACCCTCCCCGAGGCCTCAGCCCCCCGGCGCCCGGTAGTTGGGCGTCTCCGCCCAGCGCATCTTGTCGACGAGCGTGTCCCAGTAGCTCGAGCCCGGCCGAGCGACGATGCGGGCCATCGAATGGTGCCGGCCAGCGACCACGGTGTCGCCGACCCGCAGGCCGACGTTGATGTGCCCGTCGAGCACGAGGGTCGTGCCCTCGTTCGCGCGCACCACGCGCACCGCGACGTCGAGGTGCGCGGGCACCACCACCGGGCGGAACGCGAGCGAGTGCGCCGCGGCCGGTGTCACCACGATCGCCTCGACGTCCGGGTGCACGATCGGTCCGCCCGCGCTCGCGTTGTAGGCGGTGCTGCCGACCGGCGTCGCGATGATGATGCCGTCGCCCTGGAACTCGGGTCCGTGGTCGTCCTCGAAGCGGATCGCGAGCTCGATCATCCGGAACGGCGCGCCCGCGGTCACGACCGCGTCGTTCACCGCGAGCCCCTCGTAGCGCACGGCGCCGTCGGCGCCGCGCACCAGGACCGAGAGCACCAGGCGCTGGCGCACCGACGGGTCGGCGCCGAACACCTGCTCGGCGTGGCGCTCGAGCCCCGCGGCGTCGAACTCGGCGAGGAAGCCGAGCCGCCCGACGTTCACGCCCACCACCGGCACGGCGCGGTCGACGAACTGCCGCAGCGCAGCCATGATCGTTCCGTCGCCGCCGACCACCACCGCGCGGTCGACCTCGAGGCCGGCCGGGATCGCGTCGTTCAGGTCGAACTCGCCGACCACCTCGGCGTGCCGCGCGACGGTCGCGCGGACCCGCGCGAGCACCTCGCCGGTGCCGGCCCGTGCGCGCGCCGCCAGGATCACTGCCTTCATGCCCATCACGCCACCATTCCCTTCGTGAGCCGCATGAACGCGGTCTCGAGGTTGATCGGCTCCTCGTGCATCGCGATCATCCGGTAGCCGGCCGTCACGAGGCGCGCCGGGAGGTCGCTCACCGGCACCGGGCTCGCGGGGTCGAGCACCACGTCGATGCGCGGCCGCTGCCCCTCGCGCTCCACCACCGCGGCCTTCGCGATGCCCGGCACCTGCGCGAGCATCGCCGCGGCCTCGGCATGACGGTCCTCGAGCGTCACCTGCACGACGGTGCCGCTCCCGACCTTCTGCATGATGTCGCGCACGCTGCCCGCGTAGATCAGCTCGCCGCGCTCGATGATCGCGACCATGTTGCAGATGTCCGCGAGCTCGTGCAGGATGTGGCTCGAGATGATGATCGTCTTCCCCATGCGCCGCAGCTCCTTCAGGAGCTCGCGCATCTCGATGCGCGCGCGCGGGTCGAGGCCGGAGGCCGGCTCGTCCATCAGCAGCACCTTCGGGTCGTGCAGCAGCACGCGCGCGACGCTCAGCCGCTGCTGCATGCCGCGGCTCAGCCCGTTCACCTCGGCGTCGGCCTTGTAGTTGAGGTCGGTGAGGTCGAGCACGTCGCGGATCGCCCGGTCGCGCTTCTCACCGTGGATCCCGTAGCAGGCCGCGAAGAACTGCAGGTACTCGGTGACGAGCATGTCGTCGTACGCGCCCATGAAGTCGGGGACGTAGCCGATCACCGGCCGGATCAGCGGGTTCTGGTAGCCGACCGTCTTGCCGTCGATGCGCGCCTCGCCCCAGGTCGGCTTCAGCAGCGTCGCCAGGATCTTGATCGTGGTGGTCTTGCCGGCGCCGTTGGGGCCGATGAAGCCGCAGCAGGCGCCCTCCTCGATCTGCAGGTTGAGGTTGTTCAGGGCGACCAGCTCACCGTACTTCTTGGTGAGGTTGATCGTCTCGATCATCGGCATGGCGTGTCCATTCTAGGGGGTCTGGCCTACGGGGCCGGCGGGACCATGGCCCCCGGCACGGAGGGCAGGGGGAAGACCGTCCGGACGTAGGTGGTGCCGTCGCTGCGCGGCTCGTCGCCGTCGATCGTGAAGGGGAAGGGCAGGCCGACCGAGGCGTTCCCGTCGTCCTTGAGCGCGCCGATCACGATCAGGCACGGCGAGCTGAACCAGCGCGACAGGTCGATGCCGCGCCCGAAGTCCCGCTCCACGCGCACCGCGTCGCCGCGGAACGCGCTCGCGCCCCGCTCGGGGTCGACCACGTACGCTGGCGGCTGCAGCATGGCGTAGAGCTGCAGCATGTCGATGCGCTGCGGCTTGGCGAGCACCGCGTTCGGGTCGTAGAGCGCCGTCGGGTTGCCGAGCACCGAGTCGTACCAGAGCGCCTTGATGCTCGCCGCCGCGCTCTCTCGCCCCGTGCTCCGCGCGGGGCCGGGAACCACCGTGCGCGTGCCGTCCTTCTCGACGCCGTAGAGCGCGGGCCCGACGTCGAGCGGCACGTTCGGGTCCCACTGCGCCATCCGCACCATGCGCGCGTACGACGGCATCAGGTCGCTCGGCTCGATGAGCGGCACCTTGCCGCCCGCCGTCCGGCGCGTCGGCGTGTGGAACGGCGTGACGTGGATCAGCGTGACGTCGGTGAGCGGGCCGGGAAGCGTGTGGACGAGCGCGCCGTGCAGCGCGACGCGCGGCGACGTTCCCCACTCGACGTCCTGGCGCAGGCGTCGCTCGGGCATCTCGCGCGGCGTGCCCTCCCACGCGGGCGCGGGCGTCCCCATCCACTGTGCGGCGAGCACGGTCGCGGTCGCGCGCGACGGGATGTCGTAGTCGGCCTGCGACCCGGCGGCCACCACGTACGACTCGCTGTCGGGGAACCCGCTCTGGTTGCCGGCGGGCGGCGGGAACCACGAGGAGAGCAGGTTCCCGCCCGCGGCGCCCTCGCTTGCGGCGAGCGCCACCCGGACGGAGCCGTATCCCGGCAGCGCGGCGCCCATCCAGCTGGTGGCGCGCATCGCCGAGCGCTCCTCGGCCTTCGCGCCCGGGCGCTCGACGCGGTCGATGAACGTGAGGTGCTGCACGCGGCCCGAGGTGAACTCGAAGAGGCCGGTCGTGACCCACGCGACCACCGTGGCCGCCGCGGCGACGCCCACGAAGGCGAGCCACGCGTACTGCTGCCTGCCCGAGGCGCGCAGCCCGAAGTACGAGCCGGGGCCCGCGAGCGCCCAGTACACGGCGAACGCGCCCAGCAGGCCGAGCACGCCGAAGGCCGCGCGGCTCTGCAGGCCCACGAAGTGGTTCACCGTCTCGCCGCCGAGCCCGTTGAGCACCATGCCGCCGCGCGTCTCGAGCCGCTTCTCGGCGGCGAGCGTGGCGTACTCCGAGGCGGTCGGCGCATCGGCGCGCCGGCCGAGGATGCGGTTCCAGAAGACGTCCGCCTGCGGCAGGCCCTCCGCGACGAGCGCGCGGCGGTCGAGCCCGTCGACGTCGATCCCGACCACGGTGACGAACCCGAAGCCGAACGGCCGGCGCACCACGACCGGCCGGCCCGCGAGCCCCTCGCCCGCGACGACGTTCCCGCTGCGCGCGTCGACCTCGCCCGGCGCGAGCACGAGCGGTGCGAAGCCGTTGCCGGCGTCGAGCTCGAAGCTCCACACGGCGGTGCGCGCCGCCTCGTTGCGGAGGCCCGCGCCGCGCGAGAGGACCGGCATCAGGTCCTTCACCGGCACGGCGTCGTGCCGCATCGCGCGCTCCGGCAGCGCCTCGCCGAACGGCGTCCGATTGCGCTGGCCGGCCATGCCCCACGGATCGCCAGATTCCGGCAGCACGAGCACCAGGTGCCCGCCGCGCCGCACCCAGTCGAGGAGCGCGCGCGCCTGCTCGCTTCCGATGTTCTGCACGGGCGCGTTCGTCCAGAGGATCGCCTCGAAGCTCGAGAGCCCCTCCCAGCGGTCCGGCAGCTCCGACGCCGAGATCCCGCGCGCGATGCGCGTCAATTCGTTCATCGACGCGATGAAGCCGAGGTTCGGCGTCGGCGTCGAGATGCCCGCGAGCCCCGCGCGGCCGTCGCCGACGATCCCGACGAGCGACTCCGTCGTCTCGACCGGCACCGCGGGGTCCTCGGCCACCGTGCCGTCGATGCGCTTCTCCGCGAGGACACGCACCGCGCGCCCGTCCTCGGTCTCGACCACGCGCACCGTCGTCACCAGGTCCACCGTCGCCTGCGCGCTCGCGCTCACGATCGGCGCGACGCCGTAGACCCATCGCTCGACGGGCGCGCCCGGCGCGAGCGCCGCGTCGCGCGCGTACCGCGCGACGTCGCCGTCCGCGTTCCGCACCGACCACTCGATCCGCGCCTGCACCGGCGCCTGCAGCCCGCTCGTCACGCGCACGAGGATCGCCGTCGGGTCGCCCGCGCGCACGTGGTTGCCGACGCCCATGCGAACGAGCGCGATGTCGACGTCGTCGGCCCGCGCCGCGAACGCGATCGCGAGCGCCGCGAGGAGCGCGACCGTCGCACGCGCGCGCGCGGCGCCCGGAATCATGACGCCATCGCCCCCAGCTCGCCGAGCATCACCGCGTGGCTTCGCGTGCCGTTCATGAAGCACTTCACCTCGAACTTCTCGTTCGGGCTGTGCACGCGGTCGTCGTCGAGCCCGAAGCCGACGAGCAGGCTCTCGACCCCGAGGATCCGCTGGATGCTCCCGACCGCGGGGATCGACCCGCCCGTGCCGATCAGCGCCGCATCGCGGCCGAAGACCTGCCGCAGCGCGCGCGTCGCGCACTTGAGGTACGGCGAGTCGGTCCGCACGTGGATCGCGGGGTTCACGCCGTGCGAGTGGATCTCGAGCGAGTACCCGGGCGGAACCTGCGCCTGCAGGTGCTGCTCCACGAGCGCGCGGATGCGCTCGGGGTCCTGCCCGGCCACCAGCCGGCAGCTGAACTTCACCGTCGCCTTCGACGGGATCACCGTCTTGGCGCCCACGCCCGTGTATCCGCCGAAGATGCCGTTGCAGTCGCACGTCGGGCGGCTCCACACCTTCTCGAGGCAGGTACGGCCCTTCTCGCCCCAGGCATGCTTCACGCCGGCCTCGCCGAGGAACTCCGCCTCGCTGAAGCCGAGCTTCGACCAGCTCTCGAGCACCTCCTTCGAGG
>JAIYBS010000209.1 GCA_027488415.1 Planctomycetaceae bacterium
ACCAGTCCGACACGGACCGCTGCACGCTCACGTCGAAGCGCGGCTCGGTCCGCGGCCGCGCGACGTCCTGCGCGAACCACCACCACGCGCGCATTCGGTCGCGGTCGACGAGCGGCACGTCGTCACGGATCGCGTCCTCGTGGCTCGCCACGTCGACGACGATCGCCTCGACCGACGGATCGGCGGGCGCGCCGACGATCGCGAGGACGTCGATCGACGCGTCGACCGAGCGGGGCCGCACCGTCACCGGCACCTGGACCTCGGCAAGCGTCGCGCCGGCGGCGTCGATGCGGCGGACATGGACGCGCGCGCTCCACTTCGAGTGCGTGTCGTTGACGAGCACCGCGCTCAGGACCTTCGTCCCGGGCGCCGCCGGGTCATCGATCGGCTGGATCGTCACGAGGCGCGGCGCGGCCGCGCGGCGCACCGCGTGGAACGAGGGCTTCGCGCGCATGCGGGCATCGACCACGCTCCAGCTGTGGCCGGTCCAGACGTCGTTCAGCTGCCAGAACAGGCTGCCGGCGTTTCGCGCCGGATTGGCTCGCAGCCACGCGATCTGCGTCTCCATGGCGCGCGCCTGCAGGAGCTGCGCCTGCCAGAGCCACTCGGCGAAGTCGCGCGCCGGGTGGAACGCCGCGGCGAGGTACGGCGCGTACTGCGCGTCGTCGCCGCCCCACGCGCGCTGGCGAACCGCGAGCTCGGGCGAGCCGATGCGCAGCGCCGCGTCGCCGAGCGCCTCGCGGATGCTCCGCAGGGTCGGCGGCGCCTGGTGCCCGAACTCGCTCGTGAAGCGCGGCACCATGGTGCGGTAGCCGTCGAGCTTCAGGTCCCAGGTGTGCCGGTCGCCGTGGTCGGGGTCGTTGGCGTGCCGGTCGAGCGAGCCGCTCCACGGGCTGTCCACCCAGTAGGGCCGCGTCGGGTCGAGCTCCGCGCACGCCTTCGGCAGGATCTCCTGCCAGTAGCGGATGCCCCACGACTGCCCGGGCGCAAGCCGTTCGCGGAAGCCCCAGCTCTGCCAGGCGAGCACGTCCTCGTTCCCGCCGCACCAGAGCACGATGCTCGGGTGACCGCAGAGGCGCGAGACCTGCTCGCGCGCCTCGCGATCGACGAGCGCCGGCATCGGATCGTCCTCGGGATAGGTGGCGCAGGCGAACATGAAGTCCTGCCAGACCAGCATGCCGAGCTCGTCGCAGCGGTCGTAGAAGCGCTCGTGCTCGTAGATCCCGCCGCCCCACACGCGGAGCATGTTCAGGTTCGCGGCGACGGCGCGGTCGAGCAGCGCGTCGATCGTGGAGTCGTCCCGGCCGTGCACGGGAAAGAGCGACGCGGGGATCCAGTTCGCGCCGACCACCGGCACGTGCACCCCGTTCACGCGGAACGCAAACCGCGTGCCGAAATCGTCGGGATTCGCGTCGAGTTCGCACGATCGCAGCCCGATGCGACGCACCGTGCGCTGCCGCTCGCCGGCCGGCTCGAGCAGCGAGCCGTAGGGAGTCGCGAGGTCGACGTGCAGCGTGTGGAGCGGCTGGGCGCCGAAGCCCCGCGGCCACCAGCGCTCCGGGCGCTCGAGCTCGAAGACCGCGACGGCGTGGCCCGACGCATCGACCTCGGCGAGCTGCACGAGCTTCGCGGGGCGACGCTCCGACTTCTTCCGATGGTCCGGCTCGGCGTTCGCCTCGCGCGGCGGCATGCGGAGCTCGCATCGGACGCGCACGCCGGCCGCGGCAGCGCCGGCATCGAGCTCCAGCGCCACGCGCACCTCGACGCGTGACTGCCGGGCATCGCACGACGTGACGAGCGGCCGCACCGCGGCGATCCGCGCGGGGCCCCAGCACTCGAGCCGCACGTCGCCCGGCATCCCGGAGGTCGGCACGCGCGGTCCCCAGTCCCAGCCGAAGTTGCAGGCGCTCTTGCGGACGAACGGGTACGGCGTCCAGTCGCCGTTCACCGGCCGCGCGCCGAGCCGCTCCTGCTCGGCGAGCACGTACGGCACCGGCGCACGAACGCGGACGCGAACCTCGTTCGCGCCCTCGCGGAGCACGCTGCGCACGTCGAATCGATGCTGCACGAACTGGCTCGCGGCGGCACCGACGCTCGCGCCGTTCACGCGCACCTCGGCCACGGTGTCGAGCGAGTCGAACACGAGCTCCGCTCGCGGGGCGGCGAAGGCGCGCGCATCGGCCTCGACCGTGCCGCACCATTCCCAGTCGGCGTGCCCGACCCATTCCTGGCGCGCCTCGCCGTCGCCCTCGTCGACCGGGGGGATCACTCCGACGCGGATGAGGTCGAGGTGCACGCACCCCGGCACCTCGGCAGCGAACGACCGACCGACGATGCCCTCGGGCGCACCCGCGTGCGGGCACGCCACGCAGGTCACGGTCCACGAGTCTGGCTTCGGCCGGGCGACGATCATCGCGGCAACGCTACCGCACCGAACCGTCGTCGGAGGTATCTGCCCGGAACGAGCGCAGGTCCCGCCGCAGCCGGAGGTAGTCGCGGATGCCGCCGATCGTGAACCAGGCGACCACCACCGTGCTCGAGGCGAGGATGAACCACGACCATCCCTGCCACCAGGCGGACCACTGCGCATCGCCCACCGGATCGCCCTGCGACTGG
>JAIYBS010000135.1 GCA_027488415.1 Planctomycetaceae bacterium
CGGCGATCGTCATCGGATCGACGATTCTAGGCACGGGCCGTCATCCCACTCCGCCGCGGCGGAGATCGGCGGCGCCGCCCGGAGAATGCGCCGTGGGCCTCCCGGGCATGATTTCCGAAAAGCACCGCGCCCCGCGGCACATGGCCGCGGGGCGCGGGAACTCGTTCGGTGCGGACCGGACGGCTTACTTCTGGTCCGTCCGCTGCGGGACGTCCATCGGCTTCATCGTCATCGGGTCGCGCAGCGGCAGCTCGACCGCCTGGCCGCCGAAGAACTCGGCCATCTTGGCGCGGCCGTTCTGGTCGCCGGGGGCGATCTCGTCCCACTTGCCGACGACCATCACCGCCATGTCGTCGAAGTTGAGGTACTTCTTCGCCACGCGCTGCACGTCCGCCGCGGTCACCTTCTGGATGCTGTCGCGGTAGCGCTGCCAGTACTCGGGGTCACGGCCGGTCCATTCGTCGGAGACGAAGATGCCGAGCGTGGCGTCCTTGCTCGAGAACTGGCCGGGGAAGGCCTCGATGAAGCTCTTCTTGGCGACCTCGAGCTCCTCCGCCGACACCGGCTCGTCCTGCATGCGCTTGAACTCGTCGCGCATCAGCTTGATGGCGAGCGCCACCGTGCCGTTCTTCGACTCGAACGCGCCCGCGAACTGGCCGGGGTAGTACGTGCCCGCCTCGAAGCGCGAGCCGACGCTGTACGCGAGGCCCTCGTTCGAGCGGATGTTCTTCATCAGCCGGCTGGTGAAGCCGCCGCCGCCGAGGATCTCGTTCATCAGCTCGCCCGCGAAGTAGTCCGGGTCGTCGCGCTGGATGCTCCGGCGCCCGACGCGGACCTTGCCCTGCGGGATGTCCTTGCCGACGTGGTAGACGCCGGGCTTCATCACGTTGGTCGGCGCCGGCGGGTTCGGCGCCATGTCGCCGCGCTTCCAGCCGTCCATGCCGGCCGCGAGACGCTTCATCATGTCCTCGGGATCGAAGTCGCCGGTGACGGAGATGATCACGTTGCCCGGCTGGATGAGCTTCGCGTGCTGCTCGCGCATCTTGTCGCCGGTGATCGCGTCCCAGCTGTCCTTCGTGGGCTGCGCGCTCTCGAAGTGGTCCTCGCCGAACACGAGGTACGACCACTCGCGGCCGAGGATCGCGCCGGCCTCGTCGTTGCGCTGCTTCATGCCCTCGACCGCCTGGCCCTTCAGGATGTCGAAGCGGGCCTGGTCGAAGCCGGGGTTGCGGAGCATGTCGAAGAACAGCTTCATGCTCTGGTCGAGGTTCGACGTGAGCGTGTTCATCGTGGCGACGACGGATCCCTTGTTCGCCGAGACGCCCGCGTTCGTCGCGAGGAAGTCGAGCTGCTCGTCGAGGTCCGCGGGCTTCACGGTGGCGGTGCCGCCGGTGCGGACCATCGCGGCCATCGCCGCGGTGAGGCCCGGCACGTCCTTCGGGTCCATGTACGGGCCGCCCTTGAAGGTCAGCGTCAGCGTGACGAGCGGGAACTCCTTGCTCGGCGCCATGTAGACGGGGGTGCCGTCCGGCAGCGTGCGGCGGAAGTCCTTCGCCTTCGGCGGGACGAAGTCGAGCGCGGCGTACTTGAGGTCCTCGGGCCGGGCCGGGAGCTTGGCGCTGCGGTCGGACTTCCATCCGGCGGGCGCGTCGCCCTTGGCGGGCTTGGTTGCGGCCTGGGGCGCGGCCGCGAGGCCCAGCAGGGCGGCGGCGGCGATGGCGGCGGTGGTGAGTGCGTTCTTCATGGTGTGTGTGGTGTGGTTGCGTGCGTCCGGCCCCGCGGGGCTCACTTGCCGCCCTCGAGCTGGCCGATGCGCTCCTGCATCTTCTTCTTCAGGTAGTCCATCACGGGCGCCATCTGCGGCGGCACCTGCGCGGCCTGCGCCTCGAGCTGCGCGAGGCCCTCCTTCAGCTTCGCGCCGTCGGTCTCCTGCGCGATCTTCTGCGCGGCCTGCCGGGCCATGCCCTGCATCGGGCCGGGCAGCGCGGCGAGGTCGGCGTCGGCCGCGGGGGCCGCGCCCTCCTTGCGCGTGTAGACCGCCACGGAGCGGTTGTTCTTCCCGAAGTACGTGTTCGCGACGCGCTTGATGTCCTCGGCGGTCACCGCCTGGATCTTCGCGCTCTCCTTGTTGATCTCGCTCCAGTCGCCGAGCGCCTCGGCGTAGGCCAGCTGGATCATCAGGAAGAAGTTGTTCTGCAGCCGGCGGTAGCTGTCGGCCATCGCCTGGTTCTTGACCTTCTGCAGCTCCTGCTCGCCGACGGTCTCGGTCTGCAGCTTCTTGAGCTCGGCGTACCACGCCTCCTCGAGCTGCGCCGGGGTGGCGCTGCCCTTGGTCTCGGCGTCGAAGCTGAACGCGCCGCCGTACTTGCGGCTGTCCTGCCGGGCCGACGCGCTGCTCGCGACCTGCGAGCCCTCGACCATCTCCTTATAGAGGCGGCCGGTCCGTCCGTTCAGCACCGAGCTCATCACGTCGAGCGCGTACGAGTCCTTGTGCTGGAAGGGCACGGTGTGGTAGCGGATCTCGACCTGCGGCTGCGTGTCGGCCTCCGCGTACATGCGCATCTCGGCCTTCTGCTCCTGCTCGAGCGTCACCACCGGCGGCGGCGGCGCCTTGCCCGGCTCGAGGCGGCTGAAGTACTTCAGGATGGTCTGCTTCGCCTCCTTCGGGTCGAAGTCGCCGACCACGATGCCCACGAGGTTGTTCGGGCGGTAGTACGTGTTCCAGTACTTCATCGCCTCGTCCATCGTGTAGCTGTTCAGGTCGCTCGTCCAGCCGATGACCGGCCACGAGTACGGGCTCGACATCCAGAACATGCTCTCGAACTGCTCCTGGAACGTGCCGGTCGGCGTGCTCTCGGTGCGCAGGCGGCGCTCCTCGTGCACGACGTCGCGCTCGCTGAAGAACTCGCGGAACACGCTGCCGTCGAGGCGGTCCGACTCCATCCACGCCCACAGCTCGAACTTGTTGCTCGGGACGTTGATGAAGTAGAAGGTCAGGTCGTAGCTCGTGAAGGCGTTCATGCCGGTGCCGCCGGCCGCGGTGTAGATCTGGTCGAACTCGTCCTTGACGATCGTCGACAGTGCCTTCTGCTGCGCCTTCAGGTTGGCGACCTGCTTCTCGAGGTCCGCCTTGCGCTGCTTGCCGGCCTCGGTCGCGGCGTCGGCCTTGGCGAGCTCGGCCTCGAGCTTCTTGATCTCGTCGTCGCCGGCCTTGCCCTGCTGCTCGTCCATCAGCGCCTTCAGCTCGGCGCGGAGCTTCGCGAGCTCGGGCGTGTCGTTCTTCGGGTCCCACGCGTCGGCGATGTCGCCCTTGAAGTAGCGGTCGTACTGCGAGGCCCAGGTGAGCTCGTTGATCTTGTCGCGCAGCTGCTTCTGCCGCGCGCGGTAGTCGGCGTCGCGCTTCGCGTCGCGGGTGCCGATCGTGTCGGTGCCCTTGAACATCATGTGCTCGAAGAAGTGGCTGATGCCCGTGATGCCGGGGCGCTCGTTCACCGAGCCGACCTTCGCGAGCCAGCCGGCCGCGATGGTGTTGGGCTGGTCGTGGCGCGGCACGAGCAGGAACTTCATGCCGTTGGGCAGGCTCAGGATCTCGGGCTCCACCTGCTGGGCCTGGACGGTCGGGGCCAGCGAGAGGACGGCGGCGAACACGGTCGCGATCGGTGCAAGGCGCATGGTTCGGGGGTCTCCGTTGCGTGGGCGGGGATGGTTCCGGGACCATCCACCGCGGGACAGGGAAGGCTACCCCTGCAAACCGCAACGGAGGGGCATTGCGCAACGTCCATTCGGGGCTATCGTCATTTCATGCCCCCACGCGCTCGCCCCGTTCTCGGACGCGCGGCCCTGTCGTTCGCCGCCCTCGCAGCCCTGTCCTGCGTCTCGTCGGCGTCCGCCCAGGTGCGGGTGGCCACCTACAACATCGTCAAGATGATCGGGGACCCGGTCGCGGTGCGGAACGTGCTCGCCGCGCTGCACGCGGACAACAAGGCTGGCTTCGCGGCGCCGGTGGGCGTCATCGTCTTCAACGAGGTCGGCCAGTCGTCGCTCGCGACGCTCCAGGCCGCGGTGAACCAGTCCGCCCCGGCGGGCATCACCTACGCGCTCGCCACCTTCACGATCGCGAGCGGCGAGGACGGCTCCGGCGGCGCGCGCGCGGCGTTCTACCGAACCGACCTGCTCTCCGAGGTGCCGGGCGCGCACGTCGACATCTCGACCGGCGCGGGCCGCTTCGCCGACCGCTGGCTCTTCCAGCTGAACGGCTACTCCTCGACCGCCGCGCGCTTCTACGTCTACGGCGCGCACCTGAAGGCGTCGACCGGCTCCGCGAACGAGGCGATCCGGCTCACCGGCGCGCAGGCCATGCGCGCCAACGCCGATGCGCTCGGTGCCGGCGTCCGCGCGATCTACGCGGGCGACATGAACTTCTACACGAACACCGAGTCCGGCTACGGCGCCTTCGTCGCCGCCGGCAACGGCGCCGCGATCGACCCGCTCGGCACCGCCAACTGGACGGGCGCCGCCAACGCGTGGAAGCACACGCAGAGCCCGCGCGACATCGTGGCGAACGGCCTCGTCGGCGGCGGCATGGACGACCGGTTCGACCTGCTGCTGCCGACCGCGCAGCTCATGGACGGCGCGGGCATCGCGCTGATCCCGAACACCTACCGCGTCCCCGGGAACGACGGCAACCACTACAACCTCGCGGTCAACGCCGGGAACAACACCTACTTCCCCGGCGATCTCGTCCGCTCGAACGCGCTCGCCGACGAGCTCTTCGCCGCCGCGGACCACATGCCCGTGATCATGGACATGCAGGTGCCCGCGTGGAGCACCGCGACGCTCGGCACGGTGCCCGCGCGCGTCATCCAGGGCGCGGTCGCGACGGCCGAGGTGCGCGTCGCGAACGATGCGCCCGGCGAGCACGTGCTCGCGGTCGACCCGCTCGACTACACGGTCACCGGCTCGGGCGTGCTCTCCGGCGCGCTCTCCGGGACCGCGGTGCTCACGCCCTCGTTCACCGCGGTGAGCGTGCCGGTCGTCACCACGACCGTCGGTCTGCGCACCGGCACCGCCACCGTCACGAGCACCAACGAGGCCGTGCAGAACCCGAGCATCGCGCTTCCCGTCAGCATCCGCGTGCTCCGCGCGAGCAACCCCTCGTTCTCCTCGGCGAGCGACTCGAACACGGTGACCGTCCCGGTCGCGGCGAACGTCGGCACCACGGCGGTCGACACCTCCATCGCGGTCTCGAACCTCGGCTTCACCGCCGACCAGGCGACGATGGACATCGACGAGGTGCAGATCCCCTCGGGGCCGTTCTCGCTCGTCAGCGGGGCGACCTCGGGCGTCGGCGCGAACGCCGCGAGCGTGGTCGTGCGGTTCAACCCGACCGGCCTCTCCCCCGGCACGTACCAGGCAACCGCCACGATCCGCACGAGCGACGAGAACGTCCCCGGCGCGGTCAATTCGCAGATCGTCGCCACGCTCGTGGCCACGCTCGGCGGCAGCGCCAACCCGGCGGACCTGAACGGCGACGGCGTCGTGAACGGCGCCGACCTCGGCATCCTGCTCGCGGCGTGGGGCGGCTCGGGCACCGGCGACCTGAACGGCGACGGAACCATCAACGGGGCCGACATCGGCATCCTGCTCGCGAATTGGGGATGATGCATCACATGCGCCAACCGCTCGCCCTCGTCGCGCTCGCCGTCGCCCTCGCCGCCCAGGCCGGCGCTGACACGCTCACCGTCGTGCCCGCGGCCGACGGCACGCTGATCCAGCCGAACGACGGCGGTCAGTACTCGCTGGGCGCGGCGTACAACTTCTACTGCGGCCGCACCGGCACCAACGGCGGTGGCACGCTCCGCCGCGGGCTGATGCGCTTCGACCTCACCTCGATTCCCGTCGGCTCGACGGTGACCTCGGTGAGCCTGCGCCTCACCATGACCCAGACCGCGGGCGGCGCGTCCGACTGCAAGCTGCACCGCGTGCAGCAGGCCTGGGGCGAGGGCGCGAGCTTCGCCTTCGGCGGCGGCGGCACGCTTCCCGAAGCGAAC
>JAIYBS010000031.1 GCA_027488415.1 Planctomycetaceae bacterium
AGCTGGCTCCGGTGTCCGCGGAGTCGGCGGCCTGCCCGTTCCCGAACACCGACTCGAGCTGGTGCCAGAGGAGCGCACTGCCCGCGGCCGACCAACGCACGAAGTTCGGCGCGGTCGTCGTCGCGGTCGCGCGGAGGTTTGTTCCGAACTGCTCCGCGGCGGTCGTCACGAACACGGCCCAATACCCCGAGGCGAACCCGACCGCGCCGCAGCAGGCGTAGAACGCGGACGAGCTCCGCGGGCCCACGACGAAGAAGGCTCCGACCGTCAGCGCCATCAGCACGTGGAACGCAAGGAGCGCCCTCCGACGGCTGCGCAGGACCTGGCTGAGGAGACCGCTCGCGAGGTCCCCGAGCGCGAGACCCACGTAGCACCACATGATCGCGAGACCGGGGGACGGCTTGTCGGCGCCGACCATGCCCAGCGAGGCACCGATCACGTCGCAGTACTTGACCAGCACGCCGATGCAGTACCAGATCGGCACGGCGCAGAGGATCAGCGCCAGGTAGCGCTTCGCCCGCGGCGCGGGCCACACGAGCATCCAGAGCGCGCCCCGCCCCGGCGCGTGCGCCTGCTTCACGCGGTCGAACATGCCGCTCTCGACGACGCCGACCCGCAGGAAGAGCAGCGCGAGCCCGAGCAGCCCGCCGATCAGGTACGCGTTGCGCCAGTCCTGGACCATCTCGGTCACGAAGTAGGCGAACACCGCGCCCAGGATCCCGACGCTCGCGACGAGCGTCGTGGCGAAGCCGCGCTGCTCCTTGCTGACGAGCTCGCTCACGAGCGTGATGCCCGCGCCGAGCTCGCCCGCGAGGCCGAACCCCGCGATGAAACGGAGCACTGCGTACTGGTTGTAGGCCGAGCCGAGCCCGACCGCGTGCAGCCACGCCCACGCCGATTCGGCGGGCACGTCGGCGACGAACGCGTTCAGGATGTTCGCGACCGAGTAGACGAGGATCGACCCGAACAGCATCTGCAGACGGCCGAGCCGGTCGGCAAGCACGCCCCACACCACGCCGCCGAGCACGAGGCCCGTCATCTGCAGGATGTTGTCGAGCAGGATCCCGCCGTCGCGAAGCATGCGGTCGGCGACCATCTCCATCGCGCGCGCCTGGGACTCCGCGTCGGCGAACCTCGCGCGGGAGAGCAGCTCCGCCTGCGCGGCCTCGATCTTCGGCCCCAGGATGTCCTTGAGGCTGCGGACGCGCACGAGCGCGAACAGCAGCAGGTCGAAGATGTCCACGAAGTAGCCGAGCGCCGCCACCGTGGTGGCGAGCGCGACGTTGCGATCCTTCAGGGTGGCTGGCACGTGCGGCGTTCCCGGCTCAGTGCGCGCCCGCGGGGGCGAGGCCGCACAGCTTCAGGAACTTCCGGATCTCGGCGATCTCGTGGTCGTCCTGGAGGGTGTGGCCGCCGGCGTGCGGGACGTTGAAGGTCATCTCGTGGCCCTTGAGCTTCACCTTGAGGTGGTCCTTCTTGGTCTCCTCGCAGGTACCGCCGAGCCCCTCGAACATGTGCACCACGTCGCGCCAGTGAATGTTGTGCGAGGTGGGGTGGGCGAAGATCTGCTGGAGGGTCTGCTCGGGGTGGTGGCTCATGGTTTACCTTTCGAGCCCGAGTCTACCGCCCGAACGCAATGAAAGACGGCGCGCGCCGAGGGCCGGCGCGCGCCGTCGATTCCGTTCGAGGCGAGGTCCCGCGTTCAGCCGCGGCGACGGGTCACGCTGATCAGCCCGGCGGCGCCGAGCAGCGCGATGGCGCCCGGAGCGGGGATCGCGACGCCCGCGTACCCGAGGAACAGCGTGTGCGCGCCGATGTAGTAGTTCGACGTGGACCCGCTGAACGGCTCGAGCGTGAGTCCGGTGATCGTCGAGGACGGGTCGGTCAGCCAGAAGCCTGCGAAGGCCTCGTCGCTGTTGAAGTTCCGGATGATCGACTCGCCGGTCGAGAGGCGCAGGATGATTCGCCCGTTCACCGACTGGCCGGCGGCATTGAAGAACCGGAAGCCGCCGCCGATCCCGCGGAGGCCGCTCACGAAGCCGTCCTGGGCGGAGGAGCTGCCGTTGAACTCGAAGCTGAGCGCAGAGTTCGCCGGATTCGAGTAGATCGAGTCGCCGTCGCCCGAGGTCGAGACGCTGACGCCGCCGGCGCCGCCGGTCGCCGTCCACGACCACCAGTTGGCGGACGTGCCGTTGGACACGGACGAGAAGGTGCCGGCCGAGATCACCGTGCCGGTCTGGACCGAGTTGAACTCATCGACCACGAGGCTCGTCGTGAGCGACGGATCAAACAGGCTGCCACTCGGGTCCTCGGCGCCCGGAAGCCCGCCGGCGCTGAGCCAGTCCTGGAAATCCGAGGTTGCGTAGGGGCCCACGACCCCTGCGAAGGACGCAGCGGTGAGCGAGGAGGCGGCAAGGGTCGAGAGGAGGCTGAGGCGCATAGAGGTACTCCGAGGGAATCACCCGGAAATCGGACCGCCGTCCGTCGCCGGACGACCCCTCGGCACCCGCGCAGAACGTCAGCGCGACGAGCCTGTACCTGCCTCCACCCCGACAAGGCGCGAAACCTTGTCGGGGTGGATCATGGCGAATTGAGATTTTTCCGTCGGCCCCCGTGGGGCATGCCGATCAGGCCCGACGACGGTTCCAGCCGACGAGGGCGGCGGCACCGAGGAGCGCCACCGCGCCGGGCGCAGGGACGGTCGCCAGGTACAGGTTGTCGATCCCGACCGTGAACGCCGAGGCGCCGGAACCGGTGGCCTGGATGCGCATGCTCATGATCGGCGCGGTGATGTCGTCGCTCCAGAAGCCGACGAAGTTGTCGTTGGCGGTGAAGTTGCGGACGATGGAGCTGCCGTTGGCGAGGCGCACCCAGATGCGGCCGTCAACCTTCTGGCCGTTCGAGTTGAACAGCTGGAAGTTGCCGCCGACCGCGAGGAGGGAGGGCTGGCCGCCCGCATTCGGGAAGGAGAGCATCAGCGCGTTGCCGGCGGAGGACGCGACCAGCGAGCTGCCGTTCGTGCGCACGCCCGAGGTGGCGGTGGCGGACCAGGCATTCCAGGCCGAGCCGCCGGTCAGCGACGGAGCCGAGGAGGTCGGCCCGCCGTTGAAGGTCTCCGTGTGGATCGCGGGGGTGAAGGTCGAGTCGAAGAGCGCGAGCTCTGCGTTTGCCGAGGCGCCGGCCCAGTCACCGTAGCTGGTGAAGGCAACGATGGCGGCATCCGCGGAGGCAACGATGGCGGCGGAGCTGACGATGGCGAAGAACGAGCGGTTCATGTGTTTCCCTTTTTCCCAGATGGAATGAGCAATCGGTTGAAGTACGGACGAAAGTTGAAGGTTTGCCTGCTCGGCTCAGCGACGGCGACGGCGGGCGGAGACCGCACCTGCCATGCCCAGGAGCGCGACGGCGCCGGGAGCCGGCACGCCGGCGAAGCCGAAGTACAGGTTGTCGACCGTGGCGCGGTAGTTCTCGCCTGCGGTGCCGAGCGGACGGAGCATCATGCCGGTGATGGTGACGCCCGCGTCGAGCGACCAGAATCCGGCGAAGGAGCTCATCGGCGAGATCTCGGTGACGAGCGCGTCGCCGGTCGAGAGCATGAGCTCCACGGTGCCAGCCACCCGCTTGCCGTTGGCGTCGAGGAAGCCGAAGTCAGCACCGAAGCCGTGCAGGCCGCTTCCGGAGTTACCGAGGGCGGGCCCGAGGTCGAACATCAGGCCGGCGCCGACGTTGTTCGCGATCGCGACGCCCTTGTTGACGGACATCGTTCCCTTGGTGGCCGTCAGGACCCACTGGTTCCAGCCGCTGCCGCCGCTGAGCGACGAGTAGGAGCTTCCGTTGCCGAAACCAGCGAGATCCTCGGAGGTGACGAAGGTGATCCAGTCGGACGGGTACTTCGCGATCGTCGGGGCGTCCTGATAGAAGCCGGCGAGGCTCGTGAAGGACGCAACGCCTCCGACGAGGCCGCCCAGAGCAGAACCGGCCAACGCGGACGCAGAAGCAACGGCGATGAGATAACGCATGTCCCTTTTCCCTTCTGCCGGACGATGGTCCGAGCAGCAATTCCCGGAACTTCCCCCGGCACCTCGCCGCAGCCCCTCAGCCGCGGACCGATCGCCGGAACGGTTCCCTCGAGGTGAGAGGCGCAAAGTCCGGAGCGAGGGGATCACACCTTCCCGGAGATTCCTGCCGAGCCAGGCGGAAGTGGCCGCCGTGCACCCTGATAACTCGCAGCCGCTTCGTGTCAGGTATCGGTTCGCCCGCCGCAAAGCGAGGCGTTTCGATGACCACCTCGTCGGCGGAAGCCACTAGCGTCCCGGGAACGCTGTCACGTTCCTCGCCGTTCCGACCGGATCCACCGCCCATGCGTACCTCTGCGGCATTGACTCTCTCGCTCGCGCTCGCGTTCTCCCTGCTGCTCCTCCTGCCCGTCCAGTCGGCTGGCCATGCCGCCACCCCGCGGCCGCTCGGAGGCTCGATCAAGCCGAACATCGTGTTCGTCATCATCGACGACACGGGCGCCGACTCGCTCTCGCGCTGGAATCCCGCGGGCGTCGGGCTTCCGAGGACTCCCGTGATCGACTCGCTCTGCGACCAGGGCGTGCGCTTCAGCGACGTCTGGTCGATGCCGCAGTGCTCGCCGTCTCGCG
>JAIYBS010000096.1 GCA_027488415.1 Planctomycetaceae bacterium
AGAGTCCGACCTGGACGAGCTCGTCGAGGTCGGGCAGCTCGTTCATCGCGAAGATGCCGCGGTGCATGCGGGGCACTAGCCCGAAGTGGAGCGCCTCCTCGGCGCCCATCGCGGTGCCAGCGGCGAGCTTCGCGGGGTCGATCTCGCCGATGAGGTCGGCGAACTTCGTGCCGGGGGCCAGTCGCTCGGCGTAGCGGGCGTCGCGGTGCCACCACGCGACCGGCACCTGGTCGGCCGGCATCGAGGCGAGCAGCTCGCGCCCCGCGCGCGTGATGGGTCGCTCTGGGTCCTCGTGCACCGGGCAGCCCGGGATGTCGAGGTACGGCAGCCACTCGTCGAGGAAGCGCGGCAGCATGCGCATGATGCGGCTCTTGCCCTGCCCCTTCTCGCCCAGGAACAGGATGTCGTGCCCGGCAATGATCGCGGTCGCCAGCTCCGGGAGCACCGTGTCGTCGTAGCCCAGGATGCCGGGGAAGAGGCTCGACGCGCCCTTCTCGCCGCGCGCGGCGGCCTGCGAGAGGGCGTGCTGGAAGTTCGCGCGCAGCTCCTCCTTCACGGAACGGCTACGCCAGCCGGAGGCGCGGAGCGCGGCGAGGGTGGTGGTGGCGGGAGCGGGCGTCATGGGATGGGGTTCGCCGCGGAACGCTGGCTGGATGCCAGAACGGCCGCCCGCCCAGACTCACGCCACGCGGAGCGGGGCAAACTCCGTCCGCCTGAAGTTGATACGGGCCCTTCAAGGCGGCCCTCTCGCTGACTGACGGAGTGGGCCGTTGCTCCGGGTGAAATCTGTCCCGATTCGGGACACTTTTCGCCGCGAGCAACCGAAGTCACGCGGCCTTCTCCTGAATCCCGAGCCGAATCGGCTGGGGATTGTCCCGGACGCGACCGCGTTCACCTCGGGGGCCGGGACCTCTACCCGAGGTCCACGTGAGCCCACACGATTTCGCGAAGCGCGTCACAGATAGACCGAACACCGGTTTCGGCTTCGTTCAAGTTCCGACGGCCCAGGCCCGGTCCGTTACGCGGGGTTCCGCGCCCGCTTCGCCGCGATCGCGATCAGGCTCACGTCCGCGGGGCTGATCCCCGCAAGCCGCCCGGCCTGGCCGAGCGTCGCCGGCCGGAACTTCCGCAGCGTCTCGCGTGCCTCGGCGCGGAGCCCGACGATCGAGTCCGGGTCGAGGGACGCCGGGATCGGCGATCGCTCGCCCTCGGCGTGCCGGCGGACCTCCGCGCGCTGGCGCGCGACGTAGCCCTCGTAGCGCAGATCCGTCACGACGCGGTCGACGAGCGCGTCCGGCGCCTGCGTGCCGGCCGCGCGCAGCGCCGCGGCGATCTCCGCGACCGGCACGTCGGGCCGGCGGGCGCGGTCGTGCAGCCGCTCGCCGGTCGCGGCGTCGGCGCGCGTCGCGCGGAGCCCGGCGCGGATCGCCTCCATCGCCGTCATGCGGTCGTCGTACGCGCGCACGCGGGCCTCGCACGCGAGGCCGAGCTCGCGCGCGAGCGGCGTCAGGCGCTCGTCGGCGTTGTCCGCGCGCAGGAGCAGGCGGTGCTCGGCGCGGCTCGTGAACATGCGATACGGCTCGCGCGGCGTGCGCGTCACGAGGTCGTCCATCATCACGCCGACGTACGCCTGCTCGCGCCCGAGTCGCACCGGGTCGAGTCCGCGCGCGCGGCGCGCCGCGTTCAGGCCCGCGACGAGCCCCTGCGCGGCGGCCTCCTCGTAGCCGCTGGTGCCGTTGATCTGCCCCGCGAGGAAGAGCCCCGGCACGCGCTTCGTCTCGCACGTGGCGTCGATCTGGTGCGGCCACACCATGTCGTACTCCACCGCGTAGCCCCAGCGGACGATCTCGGCGCGCTCGCAGCCGCGCATGCCGCGCACGATGCCTTCCTGCACCTCGGCGGGGAGGCTGGTGCTGATCCCGTTGCAGTAGACCTCGTCGGTGAAGAGGCCCTCGGGCTCGAGGAACACGTGGTGGCTCTCGCGGTCGGCGAAGCGCACCACCTTGTCCTCGAGGCTCGGGCAGTAGCGCGGGCCGCTCGAGGCCTCGATCTGCCCGCTGTACATCGGGGCCCGGTGCAGGTTCGCGCGGATCAGCCCATGGATCTCGGCCGTGGTCTCGGTGAGGCGGCAGTCGACCTGCGCGAGCCCGGGGAACGCACCGCGCGCCAGGCTCGAGGCCGGCAGGTCGCTGAACGGCTGCGGCGGCTCGTCGCCGTGCTGCGGAGCGAGCGACTCCCAGTCGATCGTGCCGCGCCGCAGTCGCGGTGGCGTGCCGGTCTTCAGGCGCCCGAGCTCGAAGCCGAGGCCGCGCAGCATCGCGCTCACGCCGACGGCGCTGCCCTCGCCCACGCGGCCGCCGGGCGTGACCGCCTCGCCGGTGTGCATCAGCGCACGCATGAAGGTGCCGGTGGTCAGCACCACCGCCGCAGCACGCAGCTCGCACGATTCCTGCGGCGCGCCGTCCGCCGCGAGCACGGGCACCGCCGCCTGCGTTCCCGCGGCGTTGCGCGCCGCGGCGTCCGCGTCCGCGCGCACGCGTCGCCAGCCCGCCGGCAGCCGCACGCCCGCGCACGCGCCCTGCTCCACCAGCAGGTCGTCGACCGTGCCCGCGAAGACCTCGATTCCGGGGCGCGACGCGACGAGCCGCTGCACCTCCGCCGCGTAGTGGTACTTGTCGCACTGCGCGCGCGGGCCGCGCACCGCCGCGCCTTTCGAGGTGTTCAGCACCTTGAAGAGGATGCCCGCATGGTCGGTCGCACGCCCCATCACGCCGCCGAGCGCGTCGATCTCTCGCACCATCTGGCCCTTCGCCAGCCCGCCGATCGCGGGGTTGCAGCTCATCGCGCCAACCTTCGACGGATCCATCGTCACGAGCGCCACGCGCCCGCCCGCGCCGAGCGCCGACGCGGCCGCCCACGCGGCCTCCACGCCCGCGTGCCCGCCGCCGATCACGATGACGTCGAAGCGCTCCACGCGCACAGGATAGGAGCGGCGTAAGAGCTCGGTTACCTACCCGACGAGCTCCGTGACGTATCAGACGGGCTCAGTTTCGCATCGGTCAGGCTCAGTGCCGCGCCGGCCCGGTCGGGTCGAAGATGTACTTCGAGGTGTTCCAGTCGCCGTTCGGCGTGGCCGGGTCGCGGCTTCCCTGCGCGTTCGTGGTCACCTCGCGGTTGAGCGCCCACGCCACGTGGCCGTCCACGAAGAGGATGTGCCCGCCGCCCTGGTGGCGCGCCGCGAAGCGCTTCCAGCTGCTCTGCGCGCGATTCAGGTTCCGCGTGTAGTGCGGGTCGTCCTGCGGCAGCTCGTCGGGCCGCGCGCGCAGCTCGAGCATCAGCACAGTCCGGTCCGCGTGCGGGATGTTCGCCCAGCCGACCAGTCGGTCGTTCGTGAACTCCGGGAAGTTGCCGTCCGTGAGCCACGTGTTGTTCAGCCGGATGTTCATCGCGTAGCTGAACCAGAACTGGCGCAGGTACCCGCCCTTGCCGGCCTCGCCGAACTCCCACGGCCGGTCGCGGTCGGACTGCGCGGCGGGGTCGTTCCACACCGTGTCGCGGTTGTCCCACACGCTGATGTTGCGCTGCTCGCGGAACGCCTCCTCGACCATCTCGGAGTACGGCTGCAGGCCGAGGATCGGGCCGACCGCGTTCGGCCAGAAGTTCGAGTTCTGCAGGCTGAACGCGACGTTCGCGTTGCTCGCGGGCGACAGGCCGTCGGGCATGCCCTTCGCGCCCTCCCACGGGATGCGCTCGTTGTTCGCGTTGCCCCACGCCTGCATGCCGGCGCCCCACTGGCGCAGGTTCGACATGCTGCGGGTGGCGCGGGCGTTCGCCATCACCGTCCCGAGCGACGGGACGAGCACCCCGAGCAGGATGCCGATCACCGCGACGGTGACGAGGAGCTCGACGAGGGTGAAGGCCGATCGTGAGACGGGTCGTCGCATGGTCTGGTTCCGAGGTCGAAAAGCGTAGCGGTACGCCCGTAGACTGCGCGTCCCCATGTTCAGCAAGATTTCGCTCAATTCGGCCCGCTCGCACGTCACCGTCGTCGGGGTCACCTCCGACGGCAGGACCGTCCCCGCCGCGCACGCGAAGGTCCAGGCCGTCGCCGACGCGCTCGAGACCCCGGGCTTCGCGGGCGACAACGGCGAGGTGCTTGCCGCCGGCCCGAAGCACGTGCTGCTCGGCCTCGGCGCCCCCGACGCGATCACCCCGGCGACCGTCCGCACCGCGGCGGCCAAGCTCGTGAAGGCGCTCGACCGCCGCAAGGACAAGGCGGTCTCCGTCGACCTCTCCGCCGGCTTCCCGAAGAAGCGCGCCGAGGTCGAGGCGCTCGGCCGCGCGTTCGCCGAGGGGCTCGCGCTCGCCAACTGGCGCGTCGACAAGTTCGACGGCGCCGCCACGCGCAGGTCCGAGCGCGGCGACGCCCTCGCCGTCGACAGCGCGGACGCCGACTTCCGCGACGGCCTCCGCAAGGGCCTGCTGCTCGGCGGCGCCGTCAACTACGCGCGCGAGATCGGCGCGACGCCGCCCAACGTCTGCAACCCCGCGTGGGTCGCGGAGCAGGCGCGCCGCCTCGCGAAGGCCACCGGCCTCAAGTGCACGGTGATCGACCACGAGAAGGCGAAGAAGATGGGCATGGGCGGCCTCACGACCGTCGGCCACGGCAGCGACTCGAAGAGCTGCCTCATCCACCTCGCGTACGTCCCCAAGCGTCGCTCGAAGGCGGCGAAGGGCAAGCGCCTCGTCCTCGTCGGCAAGACCCTCACCTACGACACCGGCGGCTACAGCCTCAAGGTGAACAACGGCATGAAGGGCATGAAGTACGACAAGCTGGGCGGCTGCGCGGTGATCGGCGCGATGAAGGCGATCGCCGAGCTCGAGCTGCCCATCGAGGTGCACGCGCTGCTCGCGGCCGCCGAGAACATGGTCTCCGGCGACAGCATGCGGCCCGACGACATCATCCGCATGTACAACGGCGTCACCGTCGAGATCACGAACACCGACGCGGAGGGCCGCCTGGTGCTGGCCGACGCCCTCACCTACGCCGAGGAGGAGCTCGAGGCGACCGCGATCGTCGACGTCGCGACGCTCACCGGCGGCGTCGTCGTGGCGCTCGGCCACTTCTGCGCCGGCTGGTTCTGCAACGACGAGTCGCTCTCCCGCGCGATCGAGTCCGCGAGCGCCGAGAGCGGCGAGAAGCTCTGGAAGCTGCCGCTCTGGAAGGAGCACCGCGACTTCATGCGCGGCCAGCACGCCGACCTGATCAACTCGAATCCCGCGCGCAGCGCGCACCCGATCCAGGGCGCCGCGTTCCTCAGCTACTTCGTCGACGAGAAGACGCCGTGGGCGCACATCGACATCGCGGGCGTGGGCAACGTCGACAGCTCGAACGACCTCTTCGTCGCCGGGCCGACCGGCTGGGGCGTGCGCCTGCTGGTCGACTGGGTCGAGGGCGAGGGGCGCTGAACGGCGCCGCGCGCGCTCACTGCCCCGGCGCGCGGCCTTCCTCGATCTGGCGGATCTTGTTGATCCGGCGCTCGTGGCGACCGCCCTCGAAGTTCGTCTTCATGAACGTGTCGACGATCCGCTTCGCGAGCGTCGTGCCCGTGAGGTCGGCGCTCAGGCAGAGCACGTTCGCGTTGTTGTGCGTGCGGCTGAGCTGCGCGCTGAGCTCGTCCTGCGCGAGCGCGGCGAGCACGCCCTTGACCTTGTTCGCGGCGATGCACATGCCGATGCCGGTGCCGCACATGAGGATGCCGCGGTCGGCCTGGCCGTCGGCGACCGCGCGGGCCACCTGGTAGGCGACGTCGGGGTAGTCGCACATCGCGCCCCCGCAGTCGGACACGACCTCGACGTCATGGCCGTCGGCCTTCAGGTGCTGGACCAGGGCCGAGACGGTCTGGAATCCACGGTGGTCGGATCCGACGGCGACGCGCATGACGACGCCGAAGGTACACGAAACCAGCGCCATACCGCGCGCATCCCCCGCCCCTCGGGCGGCAGGCTCAGAGCAGTTCCCTGAGCCGTCCGGGAAGAACGCGGTCCAGCCGCTCGGCGAGGGCGTCGTACGCCGCCTGACCCATGCCGATCGGGTCCTCCATGTCGCCGGCCGGGTCGACGAGGTGGACCTTGTCCTGGTGCGGCTCGCCGCCGACGAGCGCGCGGGCGCCGATGACGTGCGAACGGGTCATCGCCAGGACGAGCGACGCGCGGCGCACCATCTCGGGCGTGAGGCGCTTGGCATGGCCGTCGAAGCGGATGTCCCGCTTGCGCAGGGTCTCCAGCGTCTCGCTGCTCACCGGGCTTCCGTCCCACGCGCCGAGCCCCGCCGAGGCGACGAAGACCTCGCGCCCGTGACCGGGAACCTGCCCTGATTCGAGCAGGTCGCGCGCGATGCCCTCGGCCATCGGGGAGCGGCAGGTGTTGCCGGTGCACACGACCAGGACGGTCTTCACGCATGACATCCTACGGACCACGGGTACCC
>JAIYBS010000115.1 GCA_027488415.1 Planctomycetaceae bacterium
CGCCGCGCTGCTGCGGCCGAGGTAGTGCTCGGCGACGGCGCGGAAGAAGGGCACTCGGTGATCGCCCGCGAGCGCGCGGTCGGCGGCCGCCTTCGCGAGCGCGTCCTCGGCGACGCGCAGGCGCCCGAGCGCGATCGCGCAGCGGCCGGTCGCGAGCCATGCCTCGCCGTCTCGCGGGTTCCGCGCGAGCACCGCCGCCGCCAGCTCCTTCGCCTCGACCCACTCGCCGCGGGCGAGCAGTCGTTCCAGTTCGGCCCTGTGCTTGGGTGCGGGCGGCATGGAGTCGATGCTAGCGGTGCGTCACGCCCACTCGGGCCCGAACGCGAATTCGTAGTTCTTCCAGCGGCCGATTGAGCCACGGTTGATCGAGCGGCGGACCTGCTCGTGGCTCAGCGTGAGCACCGTGCGGGTGTTCGCCTCCGGCGCGAGCACGGCGTCGTCCATCGGCAGGCCCATGCGCGCGAGGCAGCGCTCCATGTGCTCGCGCGGGCGGTCGACGAGGTCCTCGTAGCGGAAGTCCTCGTGCGGGATGCCGAGCGCGCGGAGCGCGGCGGGCGCCAACGCGCGCTCGGCCGCGATCACGCGGCGGATTCCCTCGAGCGAGCGCGTCCAGCCGAAGCTCTGCGGGTGGAAGTTCGAGAGGAAGAGGCTGATGGCCGTGTCGCGCGGGTCGCGCTCGATGCGGAAGCACACGGCGCCGGGCAGCACCGCGGCGACGGCCGGCAGCCAGCGCCAGGTGTGCAGGCTCTTGTCGAAGCTCCATGCGGTGCCGCTGCGGCGGGTCACCGCGGTACCGGCCAGGTAATCCGCCTGCAACTGCGCGGCGATGCGCGGGTCGAGCATCGAGAGTTCGCGCGGCCACGCGCCCTGGCCGACGACCGCGGTGCCCAGCGTGTTGACGCCGTCGAACTCGCCGATGCCGCCGATCGCCGGGTGGCGGTCGAGCATCTGCTCGAGGAGCGTGGTGCCGCTGCGCGGCATGCCGACGACGAACGAGACGCCGCGCACTGCGGGTGCGCGCGGCTCGAACCAGGGCGCGCCGCGGCGCACGAGCGCGAGCTGCTGCTCTGCATCCGCGATCATGCCGTCGAGGTCGAAGGGCGCACCCGTCGTGGCATGGAGGTGGGTGGCCAGGTCGAACGCGCGGCGATACTCGCCGTCGGCGTCGAGGAGCCGCACGGCGTCGAAGCCGGCGATCCGGCGCACGAGGGCGGGGCGGTCGCTGCGGGCAAGCTCCTCGAGCTCGGTGATCGTGCCCGCGCGGTCTGTCTTCAGGCGAACACGGGCGGTGAAGATCGCAGCGCGCGGGTCCTGCTGCCAGTCGCCGCCCGTGGCGACGAGCGCGTCGAGCTCGTCGCGGCGATTGGCGCGGTGCAGGACCTCGGCGAGGGCGAGCACCGCGTCGGTGGCGTTCGGCGCGCGCTTGGCGACGAGGCTTCGGAGCCGGTCGATCGCCGCGGCGCTGCGGCCGAGCCGATGATCGATGACGGCGCGGATCAGCTGGACGTCGTGGCCGGTGGCGCCGAGGCGGATGGTGCGGTCGATGGCCTCGTCGGCCTGACGGAGGCGACCGAGGCCGAACGCGGCGCGGGCGAGGGCGAACCACGCCGAGGCGTCGCGGGGGGTCTTCGTGACAAGGTTATCAGCCATTGTGAGCGCCGGGCCGAAGTCCCGTCGGGCAAGCAACTGCTGCAGTTCCTGCTGGGAATCGCCTCGCGCCATGGTCCACGGACTCTATCGGCAGAATTTCGGGAGCGGAAGACTTGCACCTCCCCTGAACGGTGGCATTAGTGAAGTGTTCCCTCCTCGGAGGACACGGACTAGGGCGGCAAAGGCAGACCGAACTCTGCCTCAGTTCCCCTTTCTGTGAGTTCCCTCAAATGAAGACTTTCATCGCTTCGGGCATCGCTGCCGCCGCTCTCGTTTCCGGCGCTTCCGCGGACGTCACCGTCTCCTTCACGAACCAGACGTGGACGGGCTTCAACTTCACCGACCTGTCCGCGACCTACGGCGGCTTCATCGGCACGCTGACGGGCGTCTCGGTCAACGCGACCCTCAACGCCTCCACGAACTTCACCTACGCGGACGACCTCTGCGTGTACGTCGACCCGGCTCCGCTGGGAACCGGCGGCCTCCTGCAGGTCGGTGGCTTCAGCAACCTGAGCGCCTCGCAGCGCTTCACGTGGGCCAACGGCGGCTCCAGCGCCCCCGGCACCACGGTGATCGACTCGAAGTCGGTCAACCCGATCGTGTTCAGCGGCTCGGGCGCTGACCCGAAGATCTGGCTCGGCAACGGCTACGGCGCGTCGGGCACCTCGGGCACCTGGACCGGCTCGATCACGCTGATCGGCGTGAACGCGATCCCGGCCCCCGGCGCGCTCGCGCTCCTCGGCGTCGCTGGCTTCGCCGCCCGTCGTCGTCGCGCCTGAGTGATCCGCGCTTCCTCCTTGGAGTGATCGCCAGGGCGACCCGCATGGGTCGCCCTGGTTCACTTTTGCGCAACTCTCGGTGCTCGCGGTGAGAAGTGTCCCGTTTCGGGACAAGAATCACCGGGAGCAGCGGTCCGCGCGGACAGTCAGCGAGGAGGCTTACTCAAACGCCCAGCCGTAGTTGCGCCACCGCCCGATGCTCGCGGCGTTGATCGGCCGCCGGACCTGCTCATGGCTGAGCGTGTAGACGGCGCGGGCGTTGCCCTCGGGTGCGAGGACGGCGTCGTCCATCGGCAGCCCCAGGCGCGCCAGGCAGCGCTGTGCGTGGGCCGCGGGGTCCGCCACCAGCGCTTCGTACGCGAACGACTCGTGCGGGATGCCGAGCTGCTCAAGCGCCGGGCGCACAACAGCGCGCTCCGCCTCGATCACCCGGCGGATCGAGTCGAGGCTCGACATCCATCCGTACCAACGCGGGTTGAAGAACGAGAGGAACATGCTGATCGCGGTGTCGCGCGGGTCGCGCTCGACGTGCAGGCACACCGCGCCCGGCAGGAAGCACGCGACGGCGGGCAGCCACATCCAGGCGCTCAGCGTCTTGTCGAACGTCCACGTGGCGTCGGGTCGACGCAGGCGTGGTAGCCCGCCGGTGTACGCGGCCTGCACGCGTGCCGCGACCTCCGGGCGCATCATGCCGAGGCCGCGCGGCCATCGACCGGTGCTCACCACCGCGTCGCCCATGCGGTCGATGCCCTCGTACTCGCCGATGCCGCAGATCGCCGGGTGGCGGTCGAGCATCTGCTCGAGGAGCGTCGTGCCCGAGCGCGGGAGGCCGACGACCATCGCGATGCCCTGCACGGGCTCGGCGCGCGGCGTGAACCAGGGCGTCCCGCGCGCGAGCAGGTCGCACTGCTCGCGGATGCGAAGGAGCAGGCCCTCGAGGTCGTAGGGCGGGGTGGTGGCCGCGTGCAGCGAGGTCGCCAGCTCGAAGGCCTCGCGATGCTGGCCGAGCCGGTCGAGGAGCTGCACGAGCTCGAAGCCCGCGACGCGGTGGAGGACGACGCCGGCCGAGGGCACGGCGATCCGGCGCAGGGCGTCGATCGCCTCGGCGGGGCGCTCGCGCGCGAGCACGCGCGCGGAGGCGAGTGCGGCGCGCGGGTCCGAGGACCACGCGCCGCCGGCGGCGACGAGCGCCTGAAGCTCCTCGCGCCGGTGTGCGAAGTGGAGGACTTCCGAGAGGAGCACCGCGGCCTCGATGCCGAGCGCGCCGGGCGCGGTCGCGAGCTTGCGCAGGCGCGTGACCGCTGCGTCGATCCGGCCGAGCCGCTGGTCGACCATCGCGCGGACGAGCCCGGCGTGCGGGTCGGACGGCGCGAGCTTCAGCGCCTCGTCGATGTCGCGGTCGGCATCGGTGACGTGGCCGAGGCGCATCCGCGCACGCGCGCGCGCGAGCCACGCCGCGAAGACTCGACGATTCGACTCGATGATCGCGTCGGCGGTCGCGATCGCCTCCTCGAATCGGCCGGCATCGAGCTGCCGTTGCAGGGCGGCGATCGGCGTCTCGGCGGGAGGCATCTCCGGAATCTACCGCTACGATTTGGCGGATGCCCGTCAACACCGCCAAGGCCACCCGCCGTCCGCTCCACTTCAAGTGCCTCGGCTGCCTGAAGGGTGAGCTCGACCGGATCGACGCCGCGTACCGGGCCGGCACCCTGGCGACCTCCGGCAACTGGACGCCGGGCGAGAACCTCGACCACTGCGCGATCACCTTCGAGATTGGGCTCAACGGGTCGGGCATGAAGCTCGGCCTCGTGGTCCGGCTCGTCGGCCGCCTCCTCAAGGGGATCATCACCTCGGACCGGCCGGGAGCCATGCGTCCGGGGTTCAAGCTGCCGGCGTCGGCGGTCGAGCTCGCGCCGCGTCCGGGCGTGACGTTCCAGGAGGGCATGTCACGGATCCGGCGCGCGATCGGCCGGCTCGACGCGGGCGAGCGGATGACGAAGCCGAGCCCGTTGCTCGGAGCGCTCACGCACGAGCAGTGGGTCCGGCTCAACCTGAACCACACGCAGATGCACTTCGGGTTCCTCACCTACCCGGGCGCGCCGCAGCAGTGATCGGTCCGGCGCGGGGTTAGACTCTGTCCGCCGAGCCCATGCCGGGCTTCGGAGGGAACCCCATGACTCGCATGATTCGACCGACCCGACCGATTCGCCCGATCGCCGTCTCTCTCGTCAGCCTGTCGGCCACCACGCTCGTCTTCGCGCAGGCGCCGGCGCAGCCCGCCCCCGCCGGGAGCGGCGCGGCGATGCCCGCGCACCCGAACCTCTGGCCGCAGGACGTCACCTCGAACGGCAAGACCTATCGCGTGTTCCAGCCCCGCACCACCGGGCTCGACGGCGCGCGCGCGTACTTCGTGACCGAGGTGTCGATGACCGGCGCCGACGGCAAGACCGTCACCGGGCAGGCGCAGCTGCAGGCCGAGGTGATGGCCGCCGACGTGCCGGGCGAGGTCGAGGTGAACCAGTTCGCGGTCCGCGGCCTCACGGTCGACGGCAAGCCCGCGGCGGCCGAGGACGTGAAGGCGCTCTCGCAGGCGCTCTACGTGGTCGCGATGACCACCACGCGCTCGAACCTGGTGCAGGGCATGCAGCTCGTGAACGCGCGCGGTGCGTCGACGCCGGGAATCTCGCACGCCGTGCCGTCGATCGTGGTGACGCACCGGCCGTCGGTGCTGGTGTCCGTGGTCGGCAAGGCGCGGATGGCGCCGCTCGCATCGACCGGCTGGTCGAGCGTCACGAACACGCCGTTCGTGCTGCTCAAGTCGGCCGACGGCTCGTGGTGGACGAAGGTCGGCGGCGCGTGGCAGACCTCGTCGAGCATGGAGTCCGGGTACGCGCCCGCCAACGGCGCGCCGCCGTCGGACGTCATCGCGGCGCTCGGCAAGGCTCCCGCGATGCCTGCCGACGCGGCATCGGTGCCGACGCTGGTGCAGAAGCCCGCGCTGAAGCCCGCGAGCGCGGTGGTGGCGACGACGCCGACCGTGCTCGTGTCGATCGACGGGCCGACGCAGCTTGCCGACGCGTGCCCGGGCGTGAAGATGGTGAAGAACACCAACAGCACGCTGCTCACGACCGACGGATCGAGCTTCTACCTGCTCTCCGCCGGGCGCTGGTTCACGACGTCGAACCTCGACGCGGGCCCGTGGTCGTACGTGGCTCCCGGCGACGTGCCCGCGGAGTTCCTGCGCCTGCCGCGCTCGAAGCGGTTCGACCCGGCGCGCGCCGCCGTGTCGGGAACGGCCGAGGCGAACGAGGCGATCCTCGCCGCGCGCGAGATCCGCACCGTGACGCTCGATCGCGCGGACGCGCAGCCGATGCTGAAGGTCGACGGCGCGGCGCCGACGGCGAAGGCCTCGTGGCAGCCGATCGAGGGCACGCAGCTCCAGTGGCTGCCGGGCGCCTCGCAGCCGACCGTGATGTGCGAGGGCAAGGTGTACTGCTGCGACTCGGGCGCGTGGTTCACCGCGCAGTCGGTCGCGGGGCCGTGGAAGCTCTGCGACAAGGTGCCGAGCGCGGTGTATGCGATCCCGCCGAGCTGTCCGATCTACCCGTGCACCTACGTGTGGGTGTTCGGCTCGACGCCGGACACGGTGTCGTTCGGGTTCTCGCCCGGCTACCTCGGTACCTACGTCGTCGACGGCACGCCGGTCTACGGCACGGGCGTCGACTATCCGCAGGCGTCCGGCTCGTTCCAGGCGTATCCGCAGACCTACGGCACGGACCCGACCTACGACTCGCAGAGCGGCACCTTCGCGCCGCCGGACGACCCGAACGACGACTACGCCTACTACGGCGCGGCCGACGTCAACCCGTACTACATGGGCGGCGACGGCTGGTACGGCTGGGGCTGGTGCCCGGGTTGGAACACGGCGTGGGCCGCCGGCTGGAACAACTGGTGGGGATGGGACAGCTGGGGCTGGTGGATGAACCAGTGGCACCCCTACTACAACCGCTGGAAC
>JAIYBS010000387.1 GCA_027488415.1 Planctomycetaceae bacterium
CGTCGTCCAGGCGAGCGTCGGCGACGAGCTCCTCGTCCGCGAGGATGACGGCACGTGGCTCGGCAGCGCGCGCATCGCGGCACCGACGTCGAGCGGCGCGGTGTCGCTCCGAGCCGGCGCGGACGCAGGCTGGGAAGCAGCGATCCCGCGCGTGCAGCGCCTCATGCGAAAGGCGTACTCGCAGTTCATGCCCGGTGCGGCGAACGTCATCTGCGTCGCGAGCGACACCGGCGCCGCCAGCGAATCGGTCGAGACGGCGCTCCTCGGCTCGGTCATCGAGCGGTGGGACCGCTATCCGCCGAGGGGCCACCGGGTCGCCCACGGGCGTGCGCACGACGGCTTCTGGTCCGGCGGGCAGTGCGAGATGAGCTCGGTCGTGGCGTGGTTCCCGGTGGACGAGAGCGCGCCCGCACGCGTGTGGGAGCGTGCGGCACCCGCGGCACCGGACGCGAGGGACGCGGCCGCGGCCGCCGCGCTGCGCGAGGTGCTTGGAGCGGCCGACGAGCCCTGACGACGGGCGCGGGCAAGACGGCACGATGAATCCGACGGCACTCCCGCGCGGGCGCGCACGTCTCACTCGCCGACGGCGAACGAGTCGTGCGGACGGGCGCGCGCGGGCCCGGACCGCGAGGCCGGCGGCCAGAGCGCCTGCAGCCCTTCGTGCGCCGGCAGCCCGTCGACCAGCATGCGGCCGCCGCCGGAGAGCAGCTGCTCGAGCTGGCGCCGACCGATGTCGACCGTCAGCTCGACGCGCCCGTCCTCGGTCCACTTCCGGTCGCGGACCGCGACGCGCTTCTCGATGAAGTCCACGGTCCGCCCGTCCGAGAGCGCGACCGACAGCACGCATGTCCGCGTGTCGCCCCGCATCAGGGCGAGCACCCGGGCGCCGAGCTCCTCGAGCCCCTGCCCCGTCAGCGCCGAGATCGGCATCGCGTCCGGGACGCGCGCCATCCACTCCTCGAGGCGGCGGTCCGGGCCGTCCTCGGGAAGCCACGTCTCGGCGAGGCGGTCGACCTTGTTGAGGAGCAGGATCCGCGGCTGACCGGTCGCGCCGATCTCGTCGAGCACGCTCGCCACGGTCTCGAACTGCATCGGCGCGCTTCGGTCCGCGACGTCGAGGACGATCAGCACGACGTGGCTCGCGATCGCGTCCTCGAGGGTCGCGCGGAAGCTCGCCACCAGGTGGTGCGGCAGGCGCTGCACGAAGCCGACGGTGTCGGACAGCATCGCCGAGTTCCCGCCGCCGAGGTTCCACTGCTCGACGCGCGTGCCGAGGGTCGCGAAGAGCTTGTCGGCGGCATACGCGCCGCCGCGGGTGAGGCGGTTGAAGAGGCTGCTCTTGCCGGCGTTCGTGTAGCCGACGAGCGCCGCGGTGAAGTGCTCCTCGCGCCGCTGCAGCACCTCGCGCGACCGGCGCGCCTCGATCTCGGAGAGCTCGCGGCGCAGCTTGTCGAGCTTGGCCTTGACGATGCGGCGGTCGATCTCGAGCTGCTGCTCTCCGGGGCCGCGGGTGCCGACGCCGACGGGCGCGCCGCCCGTGACCTGTCCGAGGTGACTCCACATCGCGCGCAGGCGCGGCGCCGTGTACTCGAGCTGGGCGATCTCCACCTGCAGCTGGGCCTGCTTGGTGGTGGCGCGGTTGGCGAAGATGTCGAGGATCAGCTCGCTGCGGTCGATCACCTTGACCGAGAGCTCCTTCTCGAGCTCCTGGATCTGGCTCGGCGCGAGCTCGTTGTCGAAGATCACGACCTTCGCGCCGAGCTCCCGGCACATCGCGGCGAGCTCCTCGACCTTGCCCTTGCCGATGTAGGTCTTCCCGCGCGGCGCGACCCGCCGCTGCTCGAGCGTCCCCGCCACGCGGACGCCCGCGGTCTCCGCGAGCGCGGCGAGCTCGGCCATCGACGCGTCGGCCTCGTCGTCGGCGTCGCGCAGGCGCACGCCGACGAGGACGGCGGGCTCGGCCCGGATGTCGATCTCGCCGTGGCGTCCTGTCTCCATTCGCGGATTGTAGGTGTCGCGGCCGCGGGCATATCATCGCGGCGTTGCGCCAGCACCGGACGATCCTCGCATCCGCAGCCTCCGCGATCGCCCTCGCGGTCTGCGCGCACGCGGCCGCGACGGCGTTCGCGCAGGACCCCGTTAAGCCCGGCGCGGGCGCTCCCGAGGGCGCGCCGCGGCCGACCGCGGTGGACCCGTATCGCTGGTTCGACCCGATCATCGACCTGCGCGCGCTGATCGCCAACGGCTACGTCGACGAGGTCGACGCCGTCGCGATGCAGCGGGCCGCGATGGACGCCATGGCGCGCTCGCTCGGCGACCAGTACTCCGAGTACCTGCCGCCGCAGGTGGAGCGCTCCTACCGCGACCGGATCGAGGGGAGCTACGTCGGCATCGGCGTCGAGCTCGCGATCGCCGACGGCCGACCGGTCGTCGTCACGGCGCTCGACGACTCCCCCGCGATGGAGGCCGGGCTGCTTCCCGGCGACGTGATCCTCGCCGTCGACGGCAAGGACGTGCAGGGGATCGGCGGCGCGGGCCTCGAGGCGCTGCTCCCCGGCCGGCCCGGCACGACGGTCCGGCTCGACGTCCGACAGGCCGACGGCATCGAGCGGTCGGTCGGCGTGACGCGCGCGGTGATCGAGACGCGGAGCGTCAAGGGCATCCTCCGAGATGCCGACGGATGGCGGCACGCGCTCGACCCGGACCGGCGCATCGCCTACCTGCGCATCGCCTCGTTCAGCGACCGCACGCTCGCCGAGCTCGACGCGGCGCTCGCGCGCATCCGCGCCGACGGCGTCTCGGGCATCATCCTCGACCTGCGCGGCAACGGCGGAGGCTCCCTCGACGCCGGCGTCGGCACCGTCGACCGGTTCCTGTCCTCGGGCGCGATCGTCAGTACGCGCGGTCGTGACTCGGCGGGGCGGACCTGGGACGCGACGGATTCCCCGGACGACGTCGCGGTGCCGCTCGTCGTCCTCGTCAACGAGGGCGCCGCGAGCGCGAGCGAGGTCGTCGCGGGCGCGCTGCGCGACCAGCGGCGCGCGAAGCTCGTCGGCGTCCGCTCGTTCGGCAAGGGGAGCGTGCAGGAGGTTCGGTCGCTCCCCGAGGGCGCCGGCGCGATGAAGATGACCGTGGCCCGCTACTACCTGCCGAGCGGCACGAGCGTCGCGCGTCTCCAGGGCGCGACCCGCTGGGGCGTCGAGCCCGACACCGGGTTCCGCGTGCCGATGACCGGAGACCAGATGCGCGCCGCTGCCACGCTCCGTCAGGCGCGCGAGGCTGCGCCGGGGACGCCGGCCGCGGCACGCGCGCCGTCGGTCTCCTGGAGCTCGCCGGAGTCGATCCGCACTGCAGCGGCCGATCCGCAGCTCGCCGCGGCGCTCGAGGCGATGCAGGGATACCTCGACGCCTGGGAGTGGCCGCAGGTCGGCGACGTCTCGGGCGACGTCGGCGCCGGCAACGACGAGCTCCGCGCGAGCCTCGAGCAGCGCAGGTACCTGCTCGAGCTCCTCCGCACGAACGACCGACGCATCTCGGAGCTCCGCGACACCGGGGCAGGCGTGGACGACCCGCTGCTCGCCGGCGACGCGGCACTGATCGACGGCGAGGTGGTCGTGCGCGACCGCGAGGGCCGCGTGGTCGGGCGCTGGATCGTGAAGGATCCCGCCAAGCTGCGCGACGGCATCGGGTCGGGCGCGGCGCCCGCTCCCGAGTTCACGCCGGCGCGCGAGCCGGAGGGCAAGTGATGCCGCCCGCCGCCGAGCCGCGCGACGGCACGATCATCCTGGGAATCGAGACGAGCTGCGACGAGACCGCCGCGAGCGTGGTCGAGTGGCGCGACGGCGCACCCCGCGTGCGGTCGAACGTCGTGAGCACGCAGCACGAGGTGCACGAGCGCTATGCCGGAGTCGTGCCGGAGCTTGCGAGCCGCGCGCACCTCGAACGAATCGTGCCGGTCGTTCGCGAGGCGCTCAGGCTTGCAGGTTGCAGGCCGGAGGACGTGCATGCCGTTGCCGTCGGAAACCGCCCTGGGCTCATCGGTTCGCTGCTCGTCGGCAACGCGGCGGCGAAGGCCTACGCGTGGAGCCTCGGCATCCCGGTGATCGGCGTCGACCACGTGGCCGCGCACCTCGCGGCAGGGCTGATCGATGCCCCGCCGGTCCGGTGGCCGGCGTTCGGCCTCGTGGTGTCCGGCGGCCACACGCACCTCTTCCGCATGGAGTCGCCGCGAGACATGGCGATCCTCGGCAGGACGATCGACGACGCGATCGGCGAGGCGTTCGACAAGGCAGCCACGATCCTCGACCTCGGGTATCCGGGCGGTCCGTTGCTCGACCGCCGGAGCTCGTCGGGCGACGCGAACGCCGTTCGATTCCCGATGCCCCGCCTCACCGCCCGGAGCGTCCGGGGACCCCGGCACGGGGCGACCGCCACGCCGGCCGCGCATCCCGGCCCCGGCCCGAGCGCCGGATCCGACGCCGCCGCGGACACCGCCGCGGACGCACGGACGCTCGACTTCAGCTTCAGCGGCATGAAGACCGCCCTGCTCTACGCGGTCCGCGGCGTGCCCGCGGTGCCCGGGCGGGCGCCGCCGCCGGCCCCGGTGCCGCTCTCCGAGCAGCGAATCTCCGACCTCTGCGCCAGCTTCCAGCACGCGGCCGTCGCGCAGGTCCTCGACGTGCTCGAGCGCGCGCACGATCGACTCACCGGTGCGGACGACTCACCAGCCACGCTCCTCGTCGGTGGGGGCGTCAGCGCGAACCGGCATCTCCGCCGGGAACTGGCGCGATTCGGCGAGGCGCGCGGCCTCGAGGTCCGGCTTCCGGAGCTTGCGTACTGCCTCGACAACGCGGCGATGATCGCCGCCCTCGCGCACTGGCGGCATGCCGCCGGTGAGCGCGACCCGCTCACCCTGGCGCCGCAGCCCCAATCGACGCTCGGGCGCGGCTGACCCGGATCCGCGAACCCAGACGCGCGAGTCCGGCGCAGCGGACACGCAGAAAGCAAGACGCTCCGGGCGCCCCCGTCGTGGGGCGCCCGGAGCGCTGTTTCGATGCGGTGGTGCGATGCGCGCGCCGCTCCGACACGGCGACGCATGATCGCGCCGCGATCAGTCCTCGTCGTCCTTGGCCGCGGCGGCCTTTGCCGGCACGGCGCCGGGGTTCGCCATCCGCTTGCGGAGCACCTCGCCGCGGATCTCCTCCATCAGCGTGGGGTTCTGGCGGAGGAACAGCTTGGACGCCTCGCGGCCCTGGCCCAGGCGCACGTCGCCGAAGCTGAACCACGCGCCGCTCTTGTCGACCACGTTGTCGGCGACCGCCAGGTCGAGCACGTCGCCCGAGATGGAGATGCCCTCCTCGAACATGATGTCGAACTCGGCCTCGCGGAACGGCGGCGCGATCTTGTTCTTGACGACCTTCGCCTTGACGCGGTTGCCGACGTTCCGGTCGCCGTCCTTGATGGCGCCGATGCGGCGGATGTCGACGCGGACCGACGCGTAGAACTTGAGCGCGCGGCCGCCGGTCGTCGTCTCGGGAGACCCGAACATCACGCCGATCTTCTCGCGCAGCTGGTTGATGAAGATCACGATGCACTCGCTCTTGGCGATCGCGCCCGTGAGCTTGCGCAGCGCCTGGCTCATGAGGCGCGCCTGCAGGCCGACGTGGCTGTCGCCCATCTCGCCCTCGATCTCCGCGCGGGGGATGAGCGCCGCGACCGAGTCGACCACGATGACGTCGACCGCGTTCGAGCGGACGAGCATCTCGCAGATCTCGAGCGCCTGCTCGCCGGTGTCCGGCTGCGAGACGAGGATCTCGTCGAGGTTGACGCCGAGCCGCTTTGCCCACGACGGGTCGAGCGCGTGCTCGGCGTCGATGAACGCCGCGACGCCGCCGGACTTCTGGCAGTTCGCGATCACGGTGAGCGCCAGGGTCGTCTTGCCCGAGCTTTCCGGCCCGAAGACCTCGATGATGCGGCCGCGCGGCAGGCCCTTGCCGCCGAGCGCGAGGTCGAGGCTGAGCGCGCCGCTCGAGATCGACGGGATGACCGGCACGGCCTCGTTGTCGAGGCGCATGATCGAGCCCTTGCCGTAGTTCTTCTCGATCTGGCCGACCGCGGCCTCGAGCGCCTTCGCCTTGGCGGCACGGGCGGCGGGGTCGACCGCCGGCTTGGCGGGGGTGGCGGACTTGGTCGGCGTCGCGTTGGCGCCGGCGGCGGCGGGCTTCACGTCAACGCGGCCTTCGGCGGGCTTGGACGGGGTCGGCATGGTGGCCATCTTCCCAAAGTTCTCGCGTCCCGCGGTCTGGGTGCCGGTCGAGGCGTTGGAGGTGCGGGCGGCCGAGGCCGGGGTTCCGTTGCTGCTGGGGGTGCTGTTGTTGGTGGGTGCGTTCGCCATCGTTCGTCGCTCCTTCGGTTTGGGCCCCCCGGCTTGCGGGGCGGCCGTGCTGCTGTCCTTGCGCACGTTCCTGAGTCAGACGCTTCAAGCGGCAGTTGCTCAGGCGGCAGTTGGTTCCGATCGTTGTTCGGTGTTTGGTAGGTTCTCCGAACCCATCGGCGCTGTCAAGGCCTGTTCGGTATTTTTTCGGTATTCCTGCCGCGCAGGCCCGAGCCAGCCCCGAACCGGACTGGCGACGGGGGAACAGTAAGGCCTCCCGGTGAAGCACCTGCGACATCGTGCGGAATTTCGTGCCGACGCGACGCGAAGAAAATGCGCCGGGCGACCCCCGGCGCATGCTCCGGCGTCACTTCCCCTGCGCTTCGGGCTGCATCACGTTCGGGCTCGGCGGCGGGTAGTCCTCGAGCCGCACCGAGCGGAACCACTCGAGGGTGCGCGGGATGCCCTCCTCGATTCCGACCGTCGGCTCCCATCCCAGCACGCGGCGCGCGAGCGAGATGTCCGGCTTCCGCTGCATCGGGTCGTCGGTCGGGAGCGGCCGGTGCTGCACCTCGCACGCGACGCCCGCGTGTCGCGCCACCTCGCGCGCGAGCTCGAGCATCGTGAACTCGTGCGGGTTGCCGAGGTTCACCGGCCCGGTGAACTCCTCGGGGGTGTCCATCAGCCTCCGGAACGCGTCGATCAGGTCGTCCACGTAGCAGAACGAGCGCGTCTGCGTGCCGTCGCCGAAGATCGTCAGCGGCTCGCCCATCACGGCCTGGCGGATGAAGTTGCTGACGACGCGTCCGTCGTACGGGTGCATCCGCGGGCCGTAGGTGTTGAAGATCCTGGCCACCTTGATCGACGTGCCGTGCATGCGGCGGAAGTCGAAGCACAGCGACTCCGCGACGCGCTTGCCCTCGTCGTAGCAGGCGCGCGGGCCGATCGGGTTCACGTTGCCGCGGTAGCTCTCCGGCTGCGGGTGCACCTCCGGGTCGCCGTAGACCTCGCTCGTCGAGGCGTGCAGCACGCGTGCGCCCGTGCGCTTGGCGAGCTCGAGGCTGTGCAGCGCGCCCAGCACCGAGGTCATCGTGGTCTTCACGGGCTCGAACCGATAGTGGCCGGGCGCCGCGGGGCACGCCATGTTCCAGATGAAGTCGACGTCGAAGTCGAAGGGATGCACCACGTCGTGGTGCACGAACGTGAAGCCGCGCCGCCCCTCGAGGTGCCGGATGTTCTGTCGGTTCCCGGTGAAGAGGTTGTCCAGGCAGACGACCGAGTGACCGCTCGCCATGAGCGAGTCGCACAGGTGCGAGCCGAGGAAGCCGGCGCCGCCAGTGACCAGGGAACGGGGCATTCCGCGAGTGTATGCCCTTCCCCGGCTTGACCGCCGCGCC
>JAIYBS010000185.1 GCA_027488415.1 Planctomycetaceae bacterium
CGGCGCGCGACCGAGGCGGCCGCCCGGGAGCGACGGATCCGTTAGCGCCTCGAGCCCGATCGCGCGCAGGCCGGTCGCGTCGGTGCGGAGGACGATCGTCTGGTCGTCGTTTGCCGGGTTCTCGCCCGAGACGAGCACGCTGCCGTCGGGCTGCACGGCGAGCGTGCTGCCCGCGGCGCTCGTGGCGGCGGTCACGCGCGAGTCCGCCCAGCGGACGCCGGCCGAGCGGAGCATCGCGCGGAAGGCCTCGTACTGCGCGCGCTCGGCGTCGTCCATCGCGTCGCGCGCGGCGCGCGCGGCATCGGCCGCGGCGGCGAGCTCGAGCGCGCGCCCCGCGCGGTCGGGCGTCACGACCTCGATGAAGGGCTCGTATGCGCGGTTCGGGTCCGCGGTCTGGCTGTAGATGCCCGGCTCCTCGTTCGAGTTGAAGAACGCCAGCAGCGAGTAGAAGTCCTCCTGCGTGATCGGATCGAACTTGTGGTCGTGGCAGCGCGCGCACTGCGTGCTCAGCCCGAGGAACGCGCTGCCCACGGTGTTCGTCCGGTCGGCCGCGTACTCGAGCAGGTACTCCGCGTCGATCGCCCCGCCCTCGTCGCTCGTGACGTGGTTTCGGTTGAACCCGCTCGCGATCACCTGGTCGACGGTGGCGTCGGGGATCAGATCGCCGGCAACCTGCTCGACCACGAACCGGTCGTAGGGCATGTTGTCGCGGAACGCCTTCAGCACCCAGTCGCGCCACAGCCACGCCTGCCGCCCGTTGTCCTGGTGGATGCCGCAGGTGTCGGCGAACCGCGCCACGTCGAGCCACGGCACCGCCATGCGCTCCGCGTGCCGCGTCAGGTACGGCTCCTCGCCGAGCAGCCGGTCGACGAGCCGCTCGTACGCGTCGGCGCGCTCGTCGGCGAGGAACGTCGCGGTCTCCTCGGGCGTCGGCGGCAGCCCGGTCAGGTCGATGAAGGCGCGCCGGCAGAGCGCGGCGCGGTCGGCCTCCGGCCCCGGCGCGATGCCGGCCCGCTCCTGCGAGGCAAGCACGAAGCGGTCGATGTCGCCGCGCGGCCAGTCGACGTGCTCCACCGCGGGCACGGCCGGCTGCTTCGGCGCGACGAACGCCCAGTGCGGCTCGTACGCCGCGCCCTCGGCGATCCACTGCTCGAGGATCGAGCGCTCTGCATCGGTGATCGCGTGCTTGCCGCTCTCCGGGGGCGGCATCACCTCGTCGGGAAGCGCGGTCGTGATCCGGCGGATGAGGAGCGACTCCGCCGGCTTCCCCGGCACGATCGCCGCGCCGTGCTCGCGCGCGGCGGTGGCCGCCTCGTAGGAGTCGAGCCGAAGGCCCGCCTGTTGCTTCGCGCGGTCGGGCCCGTGGCAGAAGTAGCACCGGTCGGCGAGGATCGGCCGGACGTCCCGGCCGAAGCGGACCGGCTCCGCCCGCCGGACGGGGGGCACGCCCTGCGCCGCCGCGGGCGGATCCGGCAACGCGACCACCGCGGCCACGGCAACGCCGAGACCGACAGCCAAGGTCGCGGAAATGCCGCGCCGGGTGGGCATGCAGGAGATACCGACGACCCCCCGGCCGGTTGCCCGGCCGAGCGCCCCTCCCGGGCGGAATTCACGCCCGCCGGGCGGTCAGCGGCTCTCGGTCTCGAGGTACGTGTACCCCGAGAGACCGGCTTCGTAGGCCTTCAGGAGCCCCTGGCTCTCGGCGACGGTCATCTGCTTGTTGACCACGGCCTTCTCGCACTCGCGGCGGACCTCGCCGAAGAGCCGCGCGAGGTCGTAGTGCACGTAGCTGAGCACGTCGCGCACCGCGTCGCCCTCGATGACCTCGTCGATCCACCACTCGCCGTGCTCGTCGATCTTGACGTGCGCGACGTGGGTGTCGCCGAAGAGGTTGTGCAGGTCGCCGAGCGTCTCCTGGTACGCGCCGACGAGGAAGCCGCCGAGGAGGTACTCCTCGCCCTCGTCGAAGTCGTGCAGCTCGACCCACTTCTTGACGTCGTGGTCGTCGACGAAGCGGTCGATCTTGCCGTCGGAGTCGCAGGTCAGGTCCGCGATCGTCGCCTTCCGCGTCGGGCGCTCGCCGAGGCGGTGGATCGGGCAGATCGGGAACAGCTGGTTGATCGCCCAGACGTCCGGCATGCTCTGGAAGATCGAGAGGTTGCAGAAGTACGTGTCGCTCAGCGCGCTCTCGAGGTCGCCGAGCTCCTCGGGCGGCCGGCTCATCGAGCGGGCGATGTCGCGGATCTTCGCGCAGGAGGCCCAGAAGATGCTGTCGACCAGCGCACGGTGCTCGAGGCTGAGGAGGCCGACGCTGAAGAGGCGCAGCGCCTCGTCGCGGTCCTCAAGCAGGTCGTTGTAGTTCTCGACCAGCCGGCGCTCGCTGATGGTGCGGTACACGTCGAAGATGTCGACGAGCGGCCGCGGGAGCTCGGTCTCGCCCGCCGGGGGCTCCGGCAGCTTGGCCGGCGCGACGTAGCGGTCGAGCCGGTTCGCGCCGAGCACGTCGAAGACGAGCACGCTCTGCTGGGCGACCATCGCGCGTCCGGACTCGCTGACGATCGTCGGGTGGGCCACGCCCTCCTCGTCGCAGACCGTCATGATCTTGTAGACGACGTTCGAGGCGTACTCCTGCAGCGTGTAGTTCATCGAGAACTCGAAGCTGGTCTGGCTTCCGTCGTAGTCGATGCCGAGGCCGCCGCCGATGTCGAGGTACTTCATCCCGGCGCCGGACTTCGCGAGCTGCGAGTAGACGCGCGCGAGCTCGTTGATGCCCTGGTTCACCTGGCGGATGTCGTGGATCTGGCTCCCCATGTGGCAGTGCAGGAGCTGCAGGCAGTCCTCCATGCCCTTGGAGCGGAGGATCGAGAGCACCTCGAGCACCTCGTTCATGCTGAGGCCGAACTTCGCCTTCAGGCCGCTCGAGTGCCGCCAGCGGCCGGCGCCCTGCGACGCGAGGTTCACGCGCACGCCGATCGTCGGCCGCACGTTGTGCTGCTCGTAGAACCGCAGGATCAGCTTGAGCTCGGTGATGTTCTCGATGACCGGGATGATGTTCCGGCCGAGCTTCTTGGCGAGCGCGGTGAACTCGATGTAGCGCTCCTCCTTGAAGCCGTTGCAGATGATGAGCCGGTCCGGCGTGTCGCTCGTCATGCCCATGACGGCGAGGAGCTCGGGCTTGCTGCCCGCCTCGAGACCGAAGCCGAGGGCCTTGCCCGCGTCGCGGACCTCCTCGACGACGCGGCGCTGCTGGTTGACCTTGATCGGGAACACGCCCTGGTAGGAGCCGTGGTAGCCGTGCTCAAGGATCGCGCCGCGGAACGCGTCGGCGATGTCGACGAGGCGCTGCTTCAGCAGGTCGCTGAAGTGAATGAGGAGCGGCGTGCGGAAGCCGCGCTCGCGCATGCCGGCGACGACCTCGTGCAGGTCGACCTCGACGGCGGGGTTGCGCGTCGGGCGCACCACGACGTGCCCGGCGGCGTTCACGTCGAAGAAGCCCTTGCCCCAGTTGCGGATCGAGTAGAGCGACGCGGACTCCTCCACGCTCCACCCGAGCTCGGTCGCGGCGCGCGCGGGGCGCTGGCGGATTGCGGGAGCCGGGGACGACGTGGAAGTGAGTGTGTCTGCCATCGAAGGAAGTGCGCCCGGCGGCATCGCCGGCGCCAGAACAGAAATGATAGGGAACCTGCCCGGCGGCTCAAGCAAAATCGCCGACGGATTCTCCGGCGGCTACGGTCGGCGACCGCGGTCGGCTCAGGCCGCGTCAGCCGGCGGCGGCCCCGCCCCGGAGGCTCCGGGCGATCGCCACCTCGTGGACCCGGACGCTCAGGCGGTCGAGCGACTCCTTCGCCTGCTGGAACGCGTTCGCGTCGACCGCCCGGGCGTCGTGCTCGGCGGCCGCGATGTGGCCCTTCAGCCGCAGGATCGACGCATCGACCTCCTCGGCGTAGGCCGGGTCGAGCTCGGCCCGCACCCGCTCCAGCGCGTCGGAGATCCACTTCAGGTCCAGGCGGCTGTTGGCGACGAGGTCCACCACCCGGTGCCGCTGCATGTCCTCGCGGGCGTGCTCGAAGCTCTCGCGCTCCATCCGGTCGACGTCCTCGGCCGTCAGCCCGTAGGTGGGGACGACCTGCACCGACGCCCGGCGGCCGCTGCGGCGCTCCGCGGCGGTGACCGACAGCACGCCGTTCTCGTCCACGAGGAACTCGACCTCGATCTGCGGGATGCCGGCCGGCATCGGCGGGATCCCGCGCAGGTCGAACCGGGCGATCGAGCGGCAGTCGGCTACCAGCTCGCGCTCGCCCTGGAGGACGTGGATCCCGACGTTCACCTGCCCGTCCACGGAGGTCGAGAACATCTCGGTCGCGCGCGTGGGGACGCTCGCGTTCCGCATGATGAGCTTGGCGACCGCGCCGCCCACGGTCTCGAGCCCGAGCGAGAGCGGCACCACGTCGACGAGCAGCAGGTCGCGCCGCGCGCCGGCGAGGACCGACGCCTGGACGGCGGCGCCGAGCGCGACTACCTGGTCGGGGTCGAGCGCCGCGTAGGGCTCCTTCCCG
>JAIYBS010000122.1 GCA_027488415.1 Planctomycetaceae bacterium
CCGGATGCGCGTCCGCCAGCTTGCGGAGCGCGAATGCCGCCTTCGCGGAGAGCTGCGTGGCGATGACGTGCGCCTCGCTCTGCTCGGCGATCGGCCGCGCGGCGAACTGCTCCTCCGCGTCCTCGCCGTACTTCGCGCGCTCGACCTCGAGGCGCGCCTCCCACACGGCGTTCGCCTTCTTCTCGACCTGCGTGCGCACCTCGCCGAGCCGCGCCGCGAGCTCGGCGGGCGCGAGCTCGGCGAGCGACGCCGCCTCGGCCAGCGCGGCGTCGAGCTCGGCGCGCAGCTCGCGCTGCTTCGCCTCGATCCGCGCCTCGCGCTCGGCCGGGCCGAGCTTGTTCCACACCGCGCGCGTGGCGTCCTTCTTCGCGCCGGCGATCGCGCGCGAGTCCGCCCACGCGCCGTTGATCGCCGGGTAGAAGATCGCGAGGTCGTAGCTCGGCACGCTCTGCGCGAGGACGCGCCCCTTGCGGTCGGTGATCGTGCCGCGCACCGTCGGCAGCAGCGTGCTGCGGTCGAGGCGGCCCTCCGCCACCGCGCGCTGCTCCGCGCCCGACACCACGGTGAGGCTGAAGAGCCGCGCCGCCATCAGCCCGAGCACCAGCGCGAACGCCGCGCCGACGACGAGCATCCGCCGCTCGAACATCGAGGTGGCGCGCAGCGGTGATGGGCGATCGGAGTCGATGGCCATTGGTCGTCCTGACCGGTGGGCCTGGGGCTCTCGGGGAGCCTTCGGGGTGCCGCGCAGCGTCCTGCCGCGCGCGTCCTGCGGGGCAGGACGTCTGTGCCGGAAAGGGTACCATCCCTCCCCCCATGGAAGCAGGAATCGTCGGCCTCCCGAACGTCGGAAAGAGCACGCTCTTCAACGCCCTCACGGCGGCTGGAATCGAGGCGGCGAACTACCCGTTCTGCACCATCGAGCCGAACGTCGGGGTCATCACCGTCCCGGACGCCCGCCTGGCCACCCTGCAGGCGCACATCCAGAGCCAGAAGGTCATCCCGGCGATCATCCGCCTGGTCGACATCGCGGGCATCGTCCGCGGCGCGAGCGAGGGCGAGGGCCTCGGCAACAAGTTCCTGAGCCACATCCGCGAGGTGGACGCGATCCTGCACGTGGTCCGCTGCTTCGAGGACGCCGACATCGTCCACGTCGAGGGCTCGGTCGACCCGATCCGCGACATCGGGACCATCGAGACCGAGCTCATGCTCGCCGACATGCAGGTGGTCGACAACATCCTCGACAAGGCCGCCCGCACCGCCCGCAGCGGCGACAAGGAGGCGATCGCGAAGGTTGCCGTCCTGCAGAAGTGCAAGGCCTGCCTCGACGCGGGCAACCCGATCCGCAGCCTGCAGCTCGAGGACGAGGACCGCCGTGTCCTGCGCTCCCTCGGCATGATCACCGCGAAGCCCGTCCTCTTCGTGGCGAACGTCGACGACAAGGACCCGACCGGCCAGGGACCACTCGTCCAGAAGGTGCGCGACTACGCGAAGGCCAACGGCGGCAAGGTCGTGGTGGTCTGCGCGAAGATCGAGAGCGAGCTCGCGGAGCTCTCCGAGGCGGACCGCGCCGAGATGCTCGCGGCGCTCGGCATGTCGGAGCCCGCGCTGCACTCGGTGGCGCGCGCGGCGTACGACCTGCTCGGCCTGCAGAGCTACTTCACCGCGGGCCCGAAGGAGATCCGCGCCTGGACCGTGCTCAAGGGCGCCACCGCCCCGCAGGCCGCCGGCGTGATCCACACGGACTTCGAGCGCGGCTTCATCCGCGCCGAGATCTACTCGGTGCCGGACCTCGAGAAGCACAAGACGGAGAAGGCAATCCGCGAGGCCGGGCGCATGCGCGCGGAAGGCAAGGCCTATGTGATGGCGGACGGCGACGTGTGCCACTTCCTGTTCAACGTCTAATAATCGCTGCCCCGCGCGCCCCGCGGCGAGAGATCAGCAACCGCTGGTTCGTAACTGCCGCACTTCCAACAAGTTGCGAATTCAGGACTTGCCCTCTCAATTCAGGGGGCTATCCTTCGGCACCCATGCTGTTGGCCCGAACCGATACAGAGCAGAAGCATCCCGCGGAACGCCGCCCCGGCGCCGTCGCGGTGCCGCGCTTCCTGACGTTCGGTTCGCGCAGTGCCACGCGCGCGGCGATTGCCTGTGCGTCATCGGCCGCGAAGCGGGTCGCCGTCGACGTCCCAGCGGGCGTCCGTCTCGACCGCGTCCTCCAGAAGTGACATGTACTCCGAGGCGGGGAGCTCGTAGACCCCGAACTGGGTCATGTGGTCGTTCGCGTACTGGCTGTCGCACAGCGTGAACCCGCCGCGGCGCAGGCGGTCCACCAGATGGACGAGGCAGGTCTTGCTCGCGTCGGTGCCGCTGCCCGGGATGCTGAACATGCTCTCGCCGAAGAACGCGCCCTTGAGCGCGACGCCGTAGAGGCCGCCCACGAGCTCGCCGCCGCGCCAGGCCTCGACCGAGTGCGCGAATCCCATGCGGTGCAGCTCGCCGTACACGCGGCGGATGTCGGAGCCGATCCAGTTGCGGTTGTCCAGCGCGCGGTCGCGCGCGCACCCCTCGACCACCCGGTCGAATGCGGTGTCGACGCGCACCTCGAACCGGCCGCCGCGCACGACGCGCGCGAGGCTCTTCGAGACGCGGAACCGGTCGTCGAGCGGCACGAGCGCGCGCGGGTCGCACGTGAACCACTCGACGCGGCCGCTCTCGGGGTCGCACATCGGGAACGCCCCCCGCAGGTAGCCCGTCAGCACGAGTTCCGGCGTGATCTGCCGCGACATGGTCAGGCCATCGCGAGCGGGCGGCTGACCGCGCGAACCTGCGCGAACTGCCGGTGCCCTGCCTTGCCGCTGTGGAACCCGTAGCCGGAGTGGCGCGCGCCGACCCACGGCGTGCCCGACGCGCCGCCGCAGCCCTGGTTGATGCCGATCATGCCGGAGGAGAGCCTCCGCGCGACCTGCTCCGCGTGCGCGCGCTCCCCGAAGACCGCCGCGCCGAGCCCGTAGGGCGAGTCGTTCGCGAGGCGCACGGCCTCGTCGTCGGACCCGAAGCTCATGACGCACGCGACCGGACCGAACGTCTCCTCGCGCATGATGTCCATCGAGTGGTCGAGCCCGACGAGCACGGTCGGCTGCACGAAGTTCCCGGGAGCGTCGCCGCCGCCCGCGAGGACCTTCGCGCCGGCGGCAACCGCCTTCGCGACCTGCTCGACGACCTTCTGCTTCTGGCGCGCGTTCACCATGGGCCCGACGTTGATGCCGGCCTCGCGCCCGTCGCCCTGCTTCAGGGCCTTCGTGCGCTCGAGCACGCGGTCGAGGAACGGCCGCTCCACGTCGCGGTGCACGTAGATGCGCTCGGTACTGACGCACACCTGCCCGGCGTTGCGGAAGCTGTTCCGCACGGCGAACGCGGCGGCGGCGTCGAGGTCCGCGTCGGGCAGCACGACCAGCGGGTCCTTGCCGCCGAGCTCGAGGATCACGCGCTTGAGCCCGGCGGCGGCGTCCTGCATGATGCGCACGCCGGTCGCGCGGCTTCCGGTGAAGACGATCAGGTCGACGTCCGCGAGCACCAGCGCGCGGCCCAC
>JAIYBS010000083.1 GCA_027488415.1 Planctomycetaceae bacterium
AGCCCGGCCTGCTCGAGGTCGCGGTCACGGACGGCCGGCGCATCCTCGCGGGCGGCCGCGAGGGGTTCTGGCTGTGGCGCATCGGCGGCGAGCCGCAGATCACCGACAAGACCACCGACCTCACCACCGTGCAGGCCCCCGAGGTGAGCGCCGCGTGGGGCGGTGCGCGGATCGTCCGCGAGAAGACCCCCGAGGGCCTCGAGCGCGGGATCGCGGTCGAGGTGCGCCACGACGGCCAGTCGTTCCGCCACGAACCGGACGGCAAGCCCGCGATCCACGAGGTCGAGCGCATCGACGGCGACGTGTGGATCGGCCACGACCGCGGCGTCGACGTGCTCCGCCGCGTCGAGGTGATGGTGCAGGACGATCCCGCGAAGGACGCGAAGAAGGGCGGTGCCCCGTCGGGCGGCGCGGCCGCGAAGGGCGGCGCGGCACCGAAGCAGCACCTCGAGACCCGGATCGAGGTCATCAACCGGTGGCGCTTCGAGGGCCCGGTGCGCTTCATCTACCCGGAGCGCATCGGCGGCGGCGCGACGATGGTCTCGCTGCGCGGCGGCTTCGTCCTGGTGAAGCCCGAGGCCGTGGGCGAGGCCCCCGTCTTCAAGGGTCGCGGCGAGGTCGAGTGACGCGGGCGCGGGTGCGCGCCTCGGAGCAGAACTCGCGGCAGATCGCGTCGTCGGCGCAGGTGTTCCCGCGCGCCCGGCAGGCGGCGCGGCCATGGAAGATCAGCAGGTGGCTGAGGTCGCACCAGCGTTCGCGCGGGAAGAGCGCCATCAGGTCGCGCTCCACCTTCACCGGGTCCTCGTGCTCGGAGAGCCCGAGCCGGACGGCGAGCCGCCCGACGTGCGTGTCGACCACGACGCCGGCCTGGATCCCGAAGCAGTTGCCGAGCACCACGTTCGCGGTCTTGCGCGCCACGCCCCGCAGCGCGAGGAGCGACTCCATGTCGCGCGGCACGTCGCCGCCGTGGCGGTCGACGAGCGCCTGCATCGACTCGTGCACCGCACGCGCCTTGTTGCGCCACAGCCCGATCGTCCGGACGAACGGCTCGATGTCCGCGGGCGTCGCGCGCGCGTAGTCGGCGGGAAGCGGGAACCGCGCGAAGAGGCCCGGCGTCGCGGCGTTCACCGATTCGTCGGTCGCCTGCGCGCTCAGGATCGTGGCGACCAGGAGCTCGTGCGGCCGCGACCAGTCGAGGCGGCACTTCGCGTGCGGGTACGCGCGGTCGAGCGCGGCCAGCAGCGCCCGCGCGCGCTCGAGCTGGCGCGGGCCCTTGCGCGGGAGCGCGAAGTCGATCGGCGGCTGCGCCACGGAGTCGGCGCGTGACTTCATGATCCGTGACGGGCCTTCGTCCCGGGAAGGAGCGCCGCTGGAAATGCCGCGAGCGCGACGAGCACGGCGACGAGCGTCGCGCGGAACCCGCCGTCGGCGATCCGGTGCGCGCCGTCGAAGGACGTCTTCGCCGCGGCGGCTGCGTCGCGGTCGCCCGCGGCGATCGCCTGCCAGTAGGCGAGCAGGTCGGCATTCATCGCGGGCGCGCGCCACGCATGGAACGCGAGGAGGAGCGCGGCCGTTCCCACCGCCGCGAACAGGGCGAGGCGCGCCAGCCGGTGACCGCCGAAGGCCCCGAGGCGCGCCATGCGCACGGTGCACCCGACCGCGAGCGCCGAGCAGGCGAACTGCACCCAGTCCGAGGTCATGAAGACGGGCGCGAGCATCCTTCCCGCCGCGTAGCGGCCCATCTCGGCCGTGTCGGCGGCGAAGAACTCCTCCGTCCCGGCGACGGAGATCCCCATCTTCGGGAGCGACGTGAACGCGGCCATCGCGGATGCCCCCGCGGCCGTCAGCGTCGCGAGCCAGGCGGCAAGCGCAAGGAGGAGGAGTGTCGCGGTCGGTCGCACGGAAGCGAGTCTAGCGGTGCCCCCTCGGGGCGGACTACGCTCCTGCCATGACGCGCGCCGCGCAGGCACACCTCGCCGTCACCATCGCGCCGCTCGGCGAGCCGGCCGCGGCCATCGCGTGGGCGTCGTCGCGGTCCTTCCGCGGCGTGCAGCTCAGCGCGACGCAGCCGGGCATGCGGCCGCGCGACCTCGGGCCGAGCGCGCGCCGCGACCTGCGCGCGACGCTCACGAGGCACGAGGTCGTCGCCTCGGGCATCGATGCGCTCGTGCCGACGTCGCACCTCGTCGACCCGCAGCACTCGGAGCGCGCGGTCGACGCGATCTGCGCGGCATGCGAACTGGCCGCCGAGCTCGGGCGCGCTCCGGTCGTCGTGCAGCTGCCGGAGGTCGGGAGCGATGCCGCGGAGTCCGCACGGCGCTCGGCCGCGATCGCGGTGATCGCGGCCGCGGCGGACCGGGTCGGCGTGTCGATCGCGGACCTTTCGGGAGCGGGCGACGCGCCATGGCCGCCGCTCGGCATCGGCATCGACCCGGCGGCGTCGCTCGCCGCGGGCGGTGATCCGGCGGTCGCGGCATCGCGGGCGGGTTCGCGGCTCGTGGCCGCCCGAGTGGTGGACCAGCTTCGGTCGGGCTTGCGGGGACCGATCGGCCTGCGGGGCGATTCGCGGCTCGACCCGCTCGCGTTCCGGATCGCGCTCGACACCGCCGGGTTCCGCGGCCTGCCGGTCGTCGATTGCCGCCAGTGGACGGATCCTCGCGCGGGCGCGGAGGCGTGCCTCGACGCGTGGCCTTCCGGCATCGGGGCGTGAGCGATCCACTACACTTCCGGCATGTCCCGCCGAGGAGCTCCAGCGCTCTATGAATTGATGCGTCGTCCCGGGAGCGCGGCGCCCGCTGCGCCGACGGCTGCTGCGCCCACGCGCCGGACGGGGAAGGGCCCCTCGATTCCCGATGCGTTCGAGGTGAGCCTCGGTCGCGCGCTGGTGATCGGTGCCGGAGTGATCGTTGCGATCGCCATCGCCTACGGGATCGGCGTCCAGCGCGGACGCTCGCTCTCGGGTGGGTCGGCTCCTGCCACCGAACCCGTCGTCGCCCCCGGCGCGTCCACGCAGGACGCCGCGTCGCCGCGCATCCCCTCGCTCGGCGGCGGCACCGCGAAGCCCGCTCCCAAGGCTCCCGGCACAACCGATAACACGACGGATCCGCGGGTCAAGGGGCTCCGGTACTTCGTCATCGCGCACCCCGCCAGCCAGCGCGCCGCGGAAATGGTCGAATTCTGCCGGGAGAACGGGCTTGAAGCATTCCTCGTCCCAGACGATAATGCCATGCTTCGCAAGATCATCGTCTTGCCCGGCTACCGAGACGCGTCGGAGAAATCGTCGCCCGAGATCAAGGCTCTCGAAGCGAAGATCCGCAGCGTCGGAGACAAGTGGAAGCGTTCGTCGAAGGGCAACAAGGACTTCAGCGACGCGTTCCCCGAACTCTTCCGGTAGTCGAGCACGAGGATCTCCAACCCCGCACCTGACCGCGCCGCGAGGCGCTCACTGACCGACAGCAAGGATCGAACAACCATGAGCCTCCACCGCAGCCTCAAGACCAAGTCCGGCGCCCTCAACCAGCACCGCAACGTGCTGACCCGCGCCGAGCGCATCGCGAAGCTGACCCAGGAGGAGCGCTTCAGCCCCGAGAAGAACACCGCGCTCGGCCTGGTGAAGGTCCGCAGCATCAAGGTCGCCGCGGGCAAGAAGCCCAAGAAGGCCGAGGAGGCCGCCGCCGGTGCCGCCGGCGCGAAGGGTGCCGCCGGCGCGAAGGCCCCCGCCGGCAAGGCGGCCCCGGCAGCGAAGGCCGCTCCGAAGAAGTGAGCCACATGACCACGCACGCACTCCAAGGCGGTCCTTCGGGCCGCCTTTCTCTTTCCCGGATCGTCTCCGACCGCGCGCGCGCCGTCGATGCGTCGGGCATCCGCCGCGTCTTCGACCTCGCGGCGAAGATGAAGGACCCGATCAACCTCTCGATCGGCCAGCCCGACTTCCCGGTGCCCGCCGTGATGAAGGAGGCCGCGAAGGCCGCGATCGACGCGGACCACAACGGCTACACCGTGACGCAGGGGATCCCCGACCTCCTGCACGCGATCTGGGCGCATCTCAAGGGGAACGTCGGCTGGCACGGGCCGACCGACGACCTCGGCGTCGTCGTGACGAGCGGAACGAGCGGCGCGATCGTCCTGGCGGCGATGGCGATCCTCGACCCGGGCGACGAGATCGTGATCCCCGACCCGTACTTCGTGATGTACGCGCAGCTCGGGAAGCTGACGGGCGGCACGGTCGTGAAGTGCGACACCTACCCCGATTTCCGGATGACGGCGGAGCGCATCGAGCGGTGCATCACGCCGCGGACGAAGGCGGTCCTGCTGTGCAGCCCGAGCAACCCGTGCGGCACCGTGCTCTCGGGCGCGGAGCTCCGCGACATCGTGGACCTCTGCCGGCGCAAGGGCGTGCTCCTTATCAGCGACGAGATCTACGACGAGTTCTGCTTCTCCGACGTGCGCGAGGACGGGCACTGCCCGAGCCCGGCGCGCTTCAGCGACGAGTGCCTGCTGATCCGCGGGTTCGGCAAGACCTACGGCTGCACCGGCTGGCGGCTCGGCTACGTCGCCGGCCCGAAGGCGCTCGTCCAGGAGATCGCGAAGTTCCAGCAGTACACCTACGTCTGCGCGCCGAGCATGGCGCAGTGGGGCGTGGTGCCGAGCTTCGGCGTCGACCTCTCGCCGATCGTGCGCGACTACGAGCAGCGGCGGCAGATGGTGGTGGACACCTTCGCCGGCATCACCTCGGTGCCGCGTCCGGGCGGCGCGTTCTACGCGTTCGTCGAGGTGCCGAAGCGGCTCGGCATCACGGGCCAGGAGTTCATCGAGAAGGCGATCGACAAGCGGGTGCTCGTGATCCCGGGCAACGTCTTCTCCGACCGCGACACGCATTTCCGGATCAGCTTCGCGACCCGGCCGGACAAGCTTGCCGAGGGCCTCGCGATCCTCCGCGGCATGATGACGGAGTGACCGGTCCGCGGCCTGCATGAATGGAGAAGGCGGGCGCACCGGTTCGGTGCGCCCGCCTTCGTCGTTTCGTCGCGCCGGGTTCGCGCCGCGCCGATGGCGATGAGCCTTCGGGGTCGGGCGAGGACCGGCCGGCGGTCACTTCTTCTTGGTATCGCCGGAGGCGTCGCTCGAGGCCGACATGCGCTCCTTGAGGCCCTCGCTCGGGCTCTTCATCGTGCCGGCGGGAGCGGCGTTGGTGTTCTTCTCGACGGGCTTGACCGGCGGGTTGCTGCCGCCGCAGGCGGTGAGGGCGAGGAGGGTCGCGACGGCTCCGAGCGAAACCAGGGTCTTCATTGGGGTGCCTTTCAGTGCCCGGGGACGTCCGGTCCGAGCTGCCCGTTGCGCTGCGGCGAACCACGTCGCCGACCGCGCTCCTTGCGCTGCAGTGTCGCAGATCGATTCGTGCCCCGTCAAGGGGCGGTTCCCCCGGCGGGCGGCGCAAGTTCGAGGCCCCAGCGCCCCTTCGGGCCTCCGGGTGCCATCCAACGCCACTGCGTGTGGAAGGTGTCGTCGTTGTCGGCGACGCCGACCTGCAGGGCCGTGACGCGTCGCGCCGCGGGGATCGTGAGCGTGACCGACCAACCGGCGCGGCCGTCGGCGAGCGAGTCGCCGGGCCGGACCTCAAGCGCGGTGACCTCCGCCGGCAGGGCGAGCCCGGGCGTCCGCGGCTCGATGAGCACGTCGACGGACGACTCGCCCTCGCGGTCGACGAGGACGCGGAGCGCGTCGGCGTGCGGGTTCGACCGTCGGCGATCATCGGGGACCGTCCACTGCGGGGCGCCCACGAAGGCGTCGTCGGGAACGTCGGCGGTCAGCGTGACGGCAGCGGTGCCCGCGCCGCGGGCGGCGGCCACGGTGACGGACGGGTTGGCCTCGCGGGTGTCGTACGGCGAGTAGTCCCAGGCGAGCACCGGGTACGTCCCGGCGCGCACCGTGCGTGCGATCGGGAGCCGCGTCGGGAGGTACACGGGCACGGTGCGTCCCTTGCCGTCGACGAACGTCGCGTAGAGGTCGACCTGCGGCGCGCGCACGTCGGCGGCGGGCTGCGGGAGGACCTCGACGGGCACCTCGACGGTGCGCGACTCGCCGGGCGCGAGCTCGACCGAGAGCGCCGCGGGATCCACCCGGACCACCGCCCGGGCGTGAGCGGACATCGTGTGCTCGTTGTCGACGTCGGCAAGCGCGTGGCTCGTCCAGCCGTTCGCGCCCGCGGGCGCGCCCGGCGTTCCGCGGCCGGCGCGTCCCGCGGTCCACCAGGCGGGTGCCTGTCCGGGCAGCGACACGAGGCCCGGCGGCGAGAGCGTCAGCGTGATCGGGACATCGAGCGGGTTCTTCGCAACGAGCGAGAATGCCGCGCGTGCGGGCGCGGCGAGCGTCGCCGGGTCGGGGAGCGACGCGGTGGCCTTCGCCGTGCCGGACTCGCGGAGCTTCCACACCCGGTCCTGG
>JAIYBS010000132.1 GCA_027488415.1 Planctomycetaceae bacterium
CCAGCGGACGGGGCGCGCGGGGAACAAGCTGCCGGCGCCGCCCTTCAAGGGCCCGGTCGGCCAGTGGATCTACGAGAACATCAGCGCCGAGACCTGGAAGCAGTGGATCGGGCAGGGCACCAAGGTCATCAACGAGCTGCGGCTCGACTTCAGCCGCGACAAGGACCAGGAGACCTACGAGCAGCACATGCGCGAGTTCCTGGGGATCGACGCGAACCTCGGCAAGTGACGACCCGCCGGTGACGGCCGGCGCCGCTCACGCGGTCGCGGTCACGGGCTGAGCGTCGGAAACATGGAGCCGGGCTCCGTTTCCCGCGAGCGGATTCCGCACGCCCTCCTCCTCGCAGAGCAGGCGCGTCGTGATCTCGCTCGAGAGGAAGATCACCGGCAGGCCGCTGCCCGGGTGCGTGCCGCCGCCGACCATCCAGAGGTTGTCGAAGCCCTGCAGGCGGTGGTGCGGCCGGCGGTGGAGCATCTGCCCGATGTTGTGCGCGAGGTTGAAGGTCGCGCCGTTGGCGATCCGCTCGGACTTCCAGTCCGCCGGCGTCACGAGCCGCTCGGCGCGGATGCGCGACCGGAGGTCGGTGAGCCCGAACACCTGCTCGAGCTGGCACATCGTGCGCTCGCGCAGCTCGCCCTTCGCCCAGTGCCAGTCGACCTTGCACTCGCCGGGCTTGTCGTTCGGCGTCGGCACCAGCACGTACAGCGACGAGTGGCCCGCGGGCGCGAGCGTCGGGTCGATGCGCGACGGGTTGCAGACGTAGGTCGACGGATCCTGCGAGAGCGTGCCGCGCTCAGAGATGTCCTTGAGGTTCTCGACGTAGCTGCGCGAGGTGTAGATCGTGTGGTGCGGCAGGTCCACCGTGCCCTCGACGCCGAGGTACATCATGAACGTGCTGCAGCTGTAGCGCTTGGAGTCGAGCGTCGCGTCCTTCAGGGCGCGCGGGCGCATCGAGTCGGGGATCAGGTTCTTCAGCGCCCACGCCGCGTCGGCGTTGACGACGACGTGGTCGTGACGATGCAGCGTGCCGTCCACCATCACGCCGCATGCCTTGCGACCGTCGAAGGCGATCGACTGCACCGGCGCGCCGCAGCGCACCTCGCCGCCCATCTCCTCGACCGCCTCGGCCATCGCGCGGACCAGCGCGTTGCAGCCGCCGATCGGGTGCCAGATGCCGTACTCGTACTCGATGAACGGAAGGATCGAAAAGAGCTCCGGGCACTGGAACGGGCTCATTCCCAGGTACTTGCTCTGGAAGCTCATCGCGAGCCGCACGCCCTCGTTCCGGAAGTACCCCTTCAGGTGGTCGTAGAGCGACTGCCACGGGCGGAGCGCGAGGCCTGCCTTCAGGCCGTCCATGTTCATCAGGTCGCCGATCCCGCGGATCGGGTTGCGCAGCACCGGCGTCATCGCCTCGAGCTTCTTCCGGTTGTCGCGGATGAAGCGCTCGAACGCGGGTCCGTCGTTCGGATCGATCGCCGACAGCTGGCGGGACATGCGGGCGATGTCCTGCGTGGTGTCGATGGTGAGCGGGGCGCCCTCGGGCTGCCCGATCAGGAGCCGGTACATCGGGTCGAGCCGCTTCAGCTCGGCGTAGTCGGAGAGGCGCCGGCCGGTGGCCGCGAAGATCTCCTCGAGCACGTACGGCATCATGAAGAAGGTCGGCCCGCAGTCGAACCGGTAGTCGCCGAGCTCGATGCGCCGGGTGCGGCCGCCGACCACGTCGTGCGCCTCGTAGACCGTGACTCCGAAGCCCGCGGCAGCCAGCAGCATTGCCGTGGTGAGCCCGCCCGGTCCCGCGCCGATCACGGCCACGCTGCGCGTGCGACCGCCCGCCGCCGCAGTCGAAGCCGGGCTTTCCGCACCGGGCCGACCGGATCGAGAGGGCCAGGTGGATTCGTGGACGGAGCCGGGTCGGGTCTGGGTCACCATGATCTCCGCGGATTTCGCCCACACGATGGGCTCGGATTCGGGAAGATATCGGCATCCCGAGCCGATCCCGGACGAATCCGCGTGGATTCTCTGCCCGAACCCGACTTCCGAACTGCATGCCGAACGCCCACGACAGCCATGCCGCGACGCTCTCCCCGGTGTCGCCCCTCTCGCAGCGCGTCGCCTGGGTCGCGGCCTTCGAGCGCCGGATCGTGGAGCGCGAGCACGACCTCGTCGCGGCGGTCCGCACCGACATCGGGAAGCCGGAATGGGAGACGACGACGCAGGACGTGCTGCCGCTCGCCGCGAGCCTGCGCTGGCACCGCTCCGCCGCGCCGCGAATCCTGGGGGCCCGAAAGCTCGGCGGCGCCCCGTGGTGGATGCTCGGTCAGCGTCACTGGACCTGCCGCCTCCCGCTCGGCCGCGTGCTGGTGATCGCCACCTGGAACTACCCGCTCCAGCTGCTCGGGGTCCAGCTCGCCCAGAGCACCGTGGCCGGCAACCGCACGGTGGTCAAGCCGAGCGAGCGCGCGCCGCGTTCGCAGCGCCTCCTCCTTGAGCTCGCCCGCGCCGCCCTCGTCGACGCCGGCCTGCCGGCCGACACAATCACCTCCACGGAGGCGACCCGCGAGGCGGGCCGCGACATCCTCGAGCGCGAGCGGTTCGACCACGTCGTCTTCACGGGCTCGACCGCGGTCGGCCGGGAGATCGCCGCCGCGTGCGCCCGCACGCTCACGCCGACGACGCTCGAACTGTCCGGACGTGAC
>JAIYBS010000020.1 GCA_027488415.1 Planctomycetaceae bacterium
CGCACGCCCACTGCCGCGGCGAGGTGGAACACGCCGTCGAAGCGCATGCCGCGGAGCCCGTGCAGCGAGCCGGACACGGTCGACTCGATGAACTCGAGCCGGCCCGTCGCCGCCGCCGACGCGAGGTTCGCGCGGAGGCCTGTCGACAGGTCGTCGACCACCGTGACGTGCCCGCCCGAGGCGAGCAGCGCATCGCAGAGGTGCGAGCCGATGAAGCCCGCACCCCCCGTGACGAGCCAGCGGCCGCCCGGAGAGGCGCCGCTCACGCGGACGCCTCGGCGATGGACTCGGACTGCGTCAGGACTTCGCCTCCGCGCCGGCGGGCTTTGCGTACTCCGCCATGAGCTCCGCGTTCTTCTTGAAGTAGCCGCCGATCGTGTGCGACGGGCGCATGAGCACGGTGCCGATGAGCACCGAGTGGGTCTCCTGCAGCTGGTGCACGAACTTGCCCACGAGCCCGCGCTCGTCCTTCTCCGCGCGCACGACGAGGAGCGACGCATCGCAGCAGTCGGCGACGACCATCGACTCGCCGGCCACGAGCGCGGGCGGGAGGTCGACGATCACCACCTGGTACCGCTCGCGCAGGCGCGCGAGGATCCGGCGCATCTCGTCAGTCGAGAGGCGCTCGTAGACGCGGCTCTCCGGCGTGCCCGGCCCGAACACGGCGATGCCGTGGGCCTCGGTCGGCTCGACCGGGCGGCCCGACAGCAGGTCGCCGAGGCCGGCGGCGTCGGCATCCACGCCGAACACCGAGGCGAGGCGCGGCCGACGCAGGTTCGCGTCGACGATGGCGACGGTGCGTCCGGCGGCGTGCAGGCTCGCGGCGAGGTTCGAGGCAATGGTGGTGCTGCCGCCGCCCGGGTGGGCGGTGACGACCGCGAGCGAGCGGAGGCCGCCCGCGTCCATCGCCTTGCGCACGTTGGAGGAGAGCTGGCGGAACATCTCCGCGGTGGTCGAGCCGGGCATCTCCGAGACGACGAGCTCCGCGGCCTTCGGCTCCGCCGGATCGTCCTCGAGGTCCGGGATCACGCCCACGAGGCGCGTGCCGCCGACGCCCGCGAGGTCGCTGGGCTGCTTGACGCGCTGGTCGAGGAACTCGCGCAGGAACAGTATGCCCGCGACGACGAGCAGCGCGAGCACCGCGCCGCCCGGCATCATGAACTTGAGCTGCGGGAAGTCGATCTCCTTGGGCGTGGTGGCGCGCTGCACGAGCCGCACGCGGCGCGCGTCCTCGCGGGCCTGCAGGAGGTCGAGCTGCACGATGAGGTTCTGCAGGTCGGCGCGCTCGAGCTCCTTCTGCGCGAGCTGCTCCTTCAGCGCGTCGAGCGCGCTGATCTGGGCGGTGAGCTCCTGGAGCTTCTTCTGCGCCTCGGTCAGGTCGAGCGTCTGCTTCTCGACGAGCGCCTTCAGGCCGGACACCCGCTGCGAGAAGTCGATCTTGTCCGCGAGCAGGTTGCGCGACATTGCCTCGTCCATCGCCGACTTCATGCGCGCCCGGCCCGCGGCCTCGCGCTGCATGAGGTCCTTCACCTGCGGGTGCTCCTCGCCGAACCGCTCGCGGGTCGAGTTGAGCGCCACCTGGATCTGCTGCAGGCTCTGCTCGAGCTGCCGCATCGACATGTCGTCGAGCGCGCGGCGCCGGTCCTCGTCCTCGTAGCGCTGCTCGTTGATCTTGCGGTCGATCGAGTCGAGCCGTGCCTGCGCGAGCGTGAGGTCGCGGATCGTGTCGTCGCGGAGCCGTGCGAGGTTCTCCGTGGAGCGCTGGTCGGCGAGGTCGCGCTCGCTGCCGGCGGTGATCCCCTTCGACCGGATGAAGTCCTGGATCTCGGTCTTGAGCGTGCGGATCTCCTCCTCGATCTGGCCCTTCTTCTGCTCGAAGCTTCCCTTGCTGCGGGCGGCGCGCTCGTTCTCCTCGGCCTCGCGCGCGGCCATGTAGGTGTCCGCGACGCGGTTCAGGATGACCGGGACGTCGGACTTCTCCCAGGTGCGCCAGGTCACGCTGAAGAGCTGCGTGCCGCGGCGGTGACCGACGCGAAGCGTGTCCTCGAGCTCCTTCACGCGCTCGTCCACGGACGAGTAGTACTGGCCCCACTTGGTGGTGCCGACGTCGGGGGCCTTCATCGCCGCCTCGAGGACGGACTTCGAGATCATCTTCGCCGACTCGGTCTGGCCGAGGCGCGCGATCGCCTCGTCCTGCACGATCTCGCGGGTGACCGCGTCCTTCGCGCCCGTGACCTCCGGCCGGATCTCGAAGAGGACGCTGCCTCCCCAAAGCGGGTAGGCGAAGAGCAGCACGAAGTTGGCGACCGTGCCGAGGACCAGTCCGGCCACGCCGGTGCCCACGAGCAGCCACGCGTGCTGGCGCAGGATGCGCACCGGGTCGATGGTCGGCGCCTGCTGGCGGCCGCCGCGGGGCGGGCCGCCTGAGGCGGGACGGGGGGTTGCGGCGGGCTGAGCGGTGTTTGCTGCGGTCATGGGTGGTCCTCGGGGCTCCGTTGGCCCATCGTCACTTTCCCTGGAGGGAGGCGGCGAACTCCTGCAGTTCCTTGGCGGTGTCGGGATCGGCCGGGCGGGCCTTCGCGCGGTCGACGATCTGCCGCGCCTCGCCGAAGTTCCCCTGCGCAGCGCGCAGCTGCGCGAGGTGCATGAGCGCCGAGGCCGTCGGCGACACGGCGACGGACTTGTTGAGCGCGTCCTCCGCCTCGGCCATGCGGCCGGAGCGCATCAGCACGTAGCCGAGCGTGTCGAGGTAGTCGGGCTGCGCGGGCGCGAGCACCACCGCCTTCGACGCGAACTCGAACGCCTTCGCGTTGTCGCCCTTCACCTTCGCGACGAGGTACGCGGCGTTGTTGAGGGCCGCCGCGTTCCGCGGCGAGATCGTCGCCGCGGCGACGAACGCGTCCGTCGCCGCGGGGAGGTCGCCCTTCCCGTACAGCGCGCCGCCGCGGGTCATCGCAGCCGAGGCGCGCACGCCCGGCGGCACCGACTCGCCCTGCGCCTCGATCTTCCCGCACCACTCGAGCGCCTTGTCGGCGCCCGCCGGTCCGGAGCGCGCCCAGGCATCGGCGAGCAGTGCAGACTCCACGGCACTCGGCGTGCCGGCCTGCGTCAGGTACGCCTCGAAGTCGGCGGGCTTCTCCGGCGGGAACATCTCGCGGAGCATGAGCACCGTCCGCTCTGCCGTCAGCAGGTCGTCCGCCTTCGCCGCCCGCGCCGCGGACAGCGCCTCGCGGCCCGCGACGAGCGCGTCGTCGCGCCGGCCGCTGCGCGCGAGCGCCGCGGCACCGATGGCGCGAAGGACGGGCGAGCGCTGCACCAGCTCGTTCGCGCCGCGCAGGAGCGCGAGCGTGTCCGCTGCGCCGCCCGCGTTGAGGCGCGCGAGCGCCGCCTTCTCGAGGTAGCCCATCGACTTCGGGTCGAGCGAGAACGCCCGCTCGTACTCCGTCGCCGCGCCGGCCTGGTCGCCGGTGGCCTCGAGCAGGTCACCGAGGCGCTCGGCCCATCGAGGGTCCTGCGGCCGGAGCCGGATGCCGCCGCGCGCGGTCTCGACCGCGCGGTCGCCGCTGCCGGCGGCGAGCTGCATCTCCATCAGGCGGATGCGGGCTTCCTCGGAGGCGGGCTGCGCCTCGAGGAAGCGCTCGATGATGCCGATCGCGGCCTTGATGTCGCGCTTGTCGAGCGCGAGGTCCGCGCGCGTCGAGACCATCTGCCAGTAGAGCGCGTTGCGCGCGAGGGCACGGTCGGCCTCGGTGATCGCCTGCTCGAGCCGCGCGGGATCCTGCTGGCCGACGGCGAGCGCTCGAAGGAGCTGCACGCGACGGAGCGGCGCCACGAGGTCCGCCGGAGCGACGGTCTCCGCGCGCGTGAGTGCCGCGAGGGCGTCCTCCACCTTCTTCTGCGCCTCGGCGATCTTGCCGTCGCGACGAAGGATCTCGGCCTCGGTCGCCGCGATGCCCGACGCGAGCATCTCGATCTGCCGCTGCACCTCCTGGCTTGCCTTGTCGCCCGCCATCGGACGGACGCGCTCGAGCACCTTGGAGGCGCCGGCCGCGTCCTGCGCGACGAGATGGAGGTCGGCCAGGCGGAGCAGCCCGGGCAGCGTGGGCGAAGATGCCATCGCGGCGTCGAGCGCCTCGATCGCGCGCTTCACCTCGCCGCGCCGTGCGTAGACCTCGACGAGCACGAGGTCGACCTCGCGCTTGGCCGGGTCCTGGAGCTTCGCGGCCTTCGCGAACGCCGCGTCGGCGGCGGCGACGTCGCCGAGCGTGTCGAAGTACGTGCCCTGCTCGACGTACATGATCGCCGTCGCCTTGCCGTCGGCCTCTGCGCGCGCGATCACGTCCTGGACCGTCTGCGCGGCATCCGCGGCCTGACCCGCCTCGCGCTGCACGGCGGCCCTTCGCATGGCGAACCGCATGTCGTACGGCGAGGTGCGCATCGCGGCCTGGAACACCTGCTCGGCGAGCGCCTTGTTGGCGCGCTCGGCGTCGGCCAGGAGACGGCGCTGCTCCTCGACGGGCACCGCCGACCAGGCACGGTCGTCGAACCGCGACCGACCCTGCTCGTCCCGGACCGACCCGGAGTCGGCCGGGAGGTTCAGGAGCGTGTACAGCTCGGCGAGGTTCTCCCGATTGGTCGAGTCGAGCTGCAACGCGCGCTGGCGGAGCTCGATCGCCCGCGACCGCGCGCCGTAGACGGCCTCGAACTCCGCCGCGACGATGAGCGTCTCGAGGTCCGCGGGATTCGCGGCGATCGCCGCGCGCAGCATCTCGAGCGCCGACTTGCCCTGCCCCGCACGCCCCATGGCGCGGGCATAGCCGCGCACGTTCGTCAGGTCGTTCGGACGGCGGTCGTAGGCCTCCTTCCAGAGCGCCATCGACGCGGGCTCGTTGCCCGCACGCTCCTGAAGCACCGCGAGCTGGGCCGCGAGCGGCGCCTCGTTGCGGCCGCCCTGGCGGGCCTTCTCGAGCACCGCGATCGCCTCGCCCACGCGGCCCTGCGCCTCGAGCAGGCGCGCCCGAAGGATCGGCTCGAGCGCAGGCACGGAGGCGGTCACCTTCGAGGCCGCCGCGATGTGCACCTCGGCCGCGGCGAAGTCGCCGCGCGAGACGGACTCGTTGAACGCGATCTCGATCATCGCCGGGTCGGTACCGCCCGCGGCGGTGACCTGCTTCTCGGTGTCGCCGAGCGCGGCGACGACCTTCGCGAGGAACGCCTCGCTCGCCGGGAGCTCCGGCGAGTTCGCGCGGCGGAGCTCGGCGACCTGCCGGGTGAGGTCGCTGCGCAGGCCGCGGAGCGCGCGGATGCGCTCTGCCGGGCGCTGCTTCTCGTCCGGCACCATGCGGGCGATCATGATGTCGACGCGCTCGAGCGGGTCCTCCGTGGCGAGCATCGCCTCCATCCGCGCCAGCTCGGCCGTCGGCGGATGCTTGGCGAGCGCGGCGCGGATCAGCTCCAGCGCCTTCGCCTTGTCGCCGGCCTCCTGCTCGACCAGGGCCTGGCCGTACATCGCCTGCAGCGAGCCGTCGCTCGACTTCACCCACGCCGCCGACAGCTCGCGGGCGCGCGCCCAGTCCTTTGCCCGGAGCGCCTCCTCGATCTGCGCGACCTCCGGGGCAGCCTCCACGCGCTCGCCGCTGACGCGGCGGCGGGTCTCCTCCGCCATGCGCGCGAACCGCTGCTCGGACGGGATCGCCTTCGCAAGCGCCTCGAAGAGCGCCGCGGCCTCGGCGAACTTGCCGAGCTGCGCCGCGAGCTCCGCGCGCTGGATCGCGAGGCGCAGGTCCGACGGGTAGGCATCGGAGCCGCGCGTCGCGGTCTGCATCGCCAGACCCAGGTCGTTCTGCGCGCGGGAAACCATGGCCGACCAGAGGAACGCGTCCGCCGGAGGCTGCGGCACCTTCTGGAAGTAGATCTCCCACTTCTTCGCGGCCGCGGGCAGGTCGCCGCGCGACTGGAGGATCTTCGCGTCCGCGATCAGCATGCCGGGCGCGGACTCGTCGTTCTGCAGGGACTTCAGGAGGTCCGCGCGGAGGCCGGGCAGCTGCGCCTCGAGCTCGGCCTTCTTCGCAGGCTCGAGGCCCTCGCGCGCGGCCTGCACGATCGCGGAGTCGATCAGCACCTGGAGCGCGCGGGCGCGGGTCTCGGACTGGATGCTCGCGTCGATGCCGGTCGGCAGCGTCGGCGTGTCGAGGATCCGCTTCGCGACCTCGCGCGTCCG
>JAIYBS010000085.1 GCA_027488415.1 Planctomycetaceae bacterium
CGTCGGCGGCCGGCGACCACGGTGCGATCGACGGGTGGAACGCGTGGCCGTGCGTCACGAGGACCGATCCGCCCGCGCGGAGCGCCATCAGCTCGCCGGTGCCGGGATCGTGGTTTCCCTCGATGCGCACGCATGCGATCCCCGCGTGCGCCGCGCGCTCGTGGAGCTCCGCGAGGGCGGCCTCCGCGGCGCCTCGGAGCGCCGGCGATGCGGTCTCCGCCGCGTCGCCGTTGAGGATGAGCTCGGCGGCGCCCTCGACCGCCGGCAGGATCGACGACGGACGCGGCGCGGCCGCGAGCCCGAGGTGCAGGTCGGAGAGGATCGCGATCACGGCGTCAGCGCCCGTTCGCGTCGCCCGCGGCGCGTCGCACGGCGAGCTCGAGGAGCGAGTCCGGCTCGGTGGCGTCCCACGGTGCGGCGGCGCTGCCGACGTGGACGACGAGCGATCGCGGGCCGTCGCCCGGCATCCGGGCGATCTCCGCGCGGAGCGCGGCGGAGAGGTCCTTCGCGGCGGCCTCGCGGGTGGAGACGATCACGAAGCCGCCGTCGTCGAGCCGTCCGAGCTCGTCGCCCGGCCACACCGCGGCGTCGAGCGCGGTCGCGGCACGCGCGAGGAAGGGCTGGTCGACGAGCACCTGCGCGCGGCGGTTCCAGAGCTCGACGTCCTCGATGCGCATCAGCGAGAGGAACACCGTCTCGCGGCGAAGCCGCGCGGCGGCGATGCGGTGCGCGACCTGCGGGCGCATACGCGACCACGAGGGGAACCCGGTCGGGTCGTCCCACAGCCCGCGCGGGGCGTGCACCGCCGTGAGCGACGCGAGCTCGCACCAGCGGCGAAGCCACGCCGCCCAGGCGGCGCGCGCGTCGGGGGACATCGGCGCGACGAACGCGCGGCCCTCTCCGAGCGACGTTCCGGTGCCCGCGACGACCATCGCGTCCGCGGCGGCGCCCGTCACGATGCGCGCGAGATCCTCGCCGGTCCGCTCGCGGATCGCGCGGAGCGCGAGCTGCTCGAAGTTCGGCGCGCCCTCGAGGATCGCCTGCACGAGGTCGGTGTCGCCGATCGCGCGGGGCGCACCGGTGGGCGGCGCGACGGCGTCGGCGGGTGCGGGGTTCGTGGGCGAGGGAGCGGCGAGCGACGGCAACGCCGGTTCCATGTCCGTGATCGCGACGAGCCGCGCCTGGGGTTCCGGCTCGAGTTTCGGCTGCACCGCCGGCTCCGTCGCCGGGGAAACCGGCTCGAAGCGGTCTGGACCGAGGAGCAGGGAAAGCTCTTCCGCGCTCAGTTCGATCCGCCGGGAAAGTCGTTCGGCGTGCGAGTGCTCGGACACGCCCGGAAGTGTATCCATATGGGACGTTGAGCCAAACGGGGGTTTCGTTACAATTTCGGGTCTCGCCGCTCCCGGCCTCGCCGGGGGCTCCCCATCCGAGCAGCCATGGCGAGCTGCCGGCGCGTGCCGGCAGGATCAACCCAACCGTCGGAATGCACACCATGTCCATCGAAGCGCCCACGACCGACCGTCCCGCCCCGAAGCAGAAGATCGTCATCGACTACAAGAACGTCGACGACCTGCGCCGCGTGCTGACCCCGAACGGCAAGATCGTCTCCCGCAAGCGCGCCGGCCTCTCCGCCCGCGACCAGGCGAAGGTGGCCCAGGCCGTCAAGCGCGCCCGCTTCATGGCGCTGATTCCGTACGCGAGCCTGCTCGCGTAAGCCCGTACGCGCGCCCGCGCGCGACCAGCTCAGTTCGACTTCCGCCAGCCTGCTCCCCGGAGCAGGCTGCGCGCTTTCCCGAGCCACACGCGCGAGCGCAGGCGGCGGAGTCCCTCGTCGGTGCGTGCGACCGCGAGCCCGCGGCGCACCCAGCCGGCGGCGCCCGCGAGGTCGCCGTCGCGCAGGCAGGCGAGCGCGAGGTTGTGGTGGCTCAGCGCGCACTTCGGGTCGAGCTCCAGCACGCGCATGCTCGCGGCGCGCCCGCCGACGACGTCGCCGCTCTCGTAGCGGGCGCGGGCGAGCGCCCGCCAGGCGTCGGGCTCGGTCGCGTGCAGCCGGACGAACTCCGGGATCACCTCTGCCGCGGCCTTCCAGTCGTGCAGCACCGCGAGCAGCGAGCTCGTGCGCGCGAGCACGGCGCTCCACGCGCGCATCGCGCGGACGCGGTCGCGCTCGGGCCGCTTCGCGAAGTCGGGGTCCGCGTCCGGCGCCTTCGGCATGCCGCCCGCGAGCATCGCCTTCAGCGTCTCGCGCGCCTCGTCGGTGCGCCCGCGGCGGAACTGCGATTCGGCGAGATCGAGCCGCACGAGCGTGCGTTCCGGCTCGAGCTTCAGGACGAGCTCGAATTCGACGATCGCCCGGTCGAAGCGCGCCGCGCGCAGGTCGAGCGCGCCGAGCATGTGGTGCGCCTGCGCGTTGGCGGGCTCGATCTCGACGACGCGCCGGAGCTTCTCGGAGGCGTCCGACTCGCGGCCGAGGTGGATGAGCGTCTCGGCGCAGCCGAGGAGCGCGTCGATGC
>JAIYBS010000153.1 GCA_027488415.1 Planctomycetaceae bacterium
CGGTCGGCGAGCAGCGCCTTCAGGGTGTCTGCGGGGATCTTGCCGAAGGCTTCGTTCGAAGGCGCGAGCAGCGTCCACGGCCCGGGGTTCTGCGCCCCGAGCGCGGATCCGAGTTCGGCAGCCGCGATGGCCGCCCGAAGCGTCTCGAACCGCGCATCCTGTGCCACGATCTCCTCGATGCTTCGGAGCTCGGGCACCATGACTGCATCGATCACGTGCACGAGGCCGCCGTCGAAGGCGACGTCCGTCGCGACCAATCGTGCGCCGTCGATGGTCAGCGCGGTCGGGTCGACCTCGAGCGATTGCCCGGACAGCGCGGTGAGCCGGCGTCGGTCCAGGACCGACGAGCTTCCGACCGCCTGACCCACCACGTGATGCTTGAGGATCGCCTGCAGCATGGGCTTGCCCTTGGCGCTGGTCAGGAACTCGACCTTCTCCTTGGGGAGCTTCGCGAACGCCTCGTTGGTGGGCGCGAAGATCGTCACCTTCGTGCCGCTCGGGAGCTCGATGCCCGAGGCCTTGACGAGGGCAAGCAGGGTGGTCAGGTTTGCCTTCGTTGCGACGGATGCCAGCGAGCCCGCCGATGCGCGATCCGTCGACGCCTGGCCCGTCGGGCGGATCCAGTCGACCTCGATCGCGAACGGGCCCTCCTTCTTGTCGGCGAGGGTGATCCCAACCGACTCGATGGTGGCGGGGTCGAGCTCCGGCGCATTGCGCACGCGGCGGCCGAAGCTGTTGGCGACGAACTCGCCGAGGGGCAGCTCGATCTCGGTCCACTCGCCCGCCACGGTCTCGAACGTGCGCTGGTACCCGCCGGCCATGAGCCGCAGCTGCGAGGAGCGGAGGTCGCACTGGTACGTGCGGCCGTCGCCCTTCACGCGAAGCACCAGCCCGCGCGCGCCGGCGAACAGGCCCTCGGGGATCGACGTGCGGACCTGCGAGAAGCCGCCGTTGTTCTCGAGCGAGAGCTCGCCAGAGAACTTCATGGTGCCGCCGTCGCCGGCCTCGATCCGACCGGTCGACCGCCCGCCCATCACGCCGTCGAGCACGGTCTGCCAGCCCTGCGTCCCGCCGTCGAACTCGAGGTTCGACTCCGCCGCGGCGGCGAGGGGCGTGCATGCGAGCAGGGAAGCGAGGAGGGCCGAGGTCACCGAGTGCAGCGGGTTCATGACTCGGGGATTCGCCGGGGCGTCGCCGCTGGATGCCGAATCCGCGGTGCGGCTGGCAGCGTCCCCTGCGTGATTTCTGGCGTTTCCGGCGCGATGTTCCCCATCTGCGCAAGCCCCTTGAATCCGGGATGCGGCCGCGGTGCGAACCCACGTGCGGCGGCGAACCCGCCGCAGATCCAATCCGCTCGATTCCGCGATGGACTTGCCCTGTCTCGTTGACGGGAGTCTTTTCCATCCGAACTCCGAGCTCCGAAGGCTACGAAGAGACCCATGCTGATCGCCCTGACCACGTCCGTCCTGCTCGTCGCGTCCCCGCTCTCGGCGCAGTCCGCGCCGACGGCGCCCGCCACCACCGCGCCCGCCAAGTCCTCGATCGTCGACACCGCCGTCGCTGCGGGGAACTTCAAGACCCTCGTCGCGGCCGTGAAGGCGGCGGGCCTGGTCGAGACGCTGAACGGCAAGGGCCCGTTCACCGTCTTCGCGCCGACCGACGAGGCCTTCGCCAAGCTGCCCCCGGGCACGCTGGAGATGCTTCTCAAGCCGGAGAACAAGGCGAAGCTCGCGGCGATCCTGACCTACCACGTCGTTCCCGGCTCCGTGATGGCTGCCGACGTCGTGAAGCTGAAGCAGGCGGGCACCGTGAACGGCCAGCGCGTCGGCATCAAGGTCGAAGGCGCCAAGGTGACCGTCGACGGCGCGAACGTCACGGCCACCGACATCGGCTGCTCGAACGGCGTGATCCACGTGATCGACCGCGTGATCCTCCCGGTCGACGGCACCGTGGTCGACGTTGCCGCGAAGAACGGCTCGTTCAACACGCTGGTCGCCGCGGTCAAGGCCGCCGGCCTCGCCGAGACGCTCTCGGGCAAGGGTCCGTTCACGATCCTCGCGCCGACCGACGAAGCCTTCGCCAAGCTGCCCCCGGGCACGCTGGAGATGCTCCTGAAGCCGGAGAACAAGCAGCAGCTCGTCGACATCCTCACCTACCACGTCGTGCCAGGCGTGGCCGCGTACAGCGACGCCGTGGTGAAGATGCGCGAGGTGCCCACCGTGCTCGGCAGCCCCGTGGCCGTGAAGGTCATGGGCGACAAGGTGATGCTCAACGGCGCCAACGTGGTCGCCGTCGACGTGCAGGCGAGCAACGGCGTCATCCACGTCATCGACGCCGTGCTCCTGCCGCAGGCGAAGGCCGCACCCGGCGGTCAGCCGAAGGCCAAGAACTGAACGCCGAGCAGGCCCCTCGCGGCTTGTGAAATTCCACGGCCCCGTCGGTCTTCCGACGGGGCCGTTCGCTTTTCCCTCTCAAGGTTCGCGTGAGGCGGAAACCGTTGCCGCGCGAGACGATCGCCGAGATCCGCCGCAAGCTCGGCGAACCTGAGCCGGCGTTCACCCAGCCGCGGCGGTGAGGCCGGCGTCAGTGACGGCCAATCACTTCCGGGGACCGAGGCACACGTACGACCCGGGCTCCGGCAGTCTCAGGCCGAGGAGGTGGTGGGGGAGCGTCGACACCATGTAGAAGGCGATGCTCGCGGTGGCCAGATTCTGGATCCCGAGACCGCCCAGCATCCAGCACAGCGGCCAGAGACAGAGGGCGGTCGGTCCCATGAGCGGCAGGCTCAGCACGTGGACGCGGGCGATCCGCGCCACCAGGCTGATCGGCGCGACGGGCGGCTCGATGACCTCGCGCGTGCATGCGAGCCGTCGCGTGTGCCGGAATGCGTGGACACCGAGGAAGAAGCACCCCACGGCGAAGAGCGGATCCGCAAGCGCGGCGAGGGCCGCGACGAGCCCGTGCTCGACGAGGTCAAGGGCGGCCTCGCGGGGCTTGCCCCGACGGATCCGGGCGATCGAGCCGCAGACGGCGATCAGCACCCCGGCGGCCGCGCCGAGCGCTGCGCCGTTGCGGAGCGCACTCAGCTCCGGCATCCATGCCGAGGTTGCCCAGGGCGCGGCGGCCGCGATCTCGGCGAACGGTGCCCAGGCAGAGACCGGATCGGACGCGAACGCCGTCGACAGGAGGAGGAGCCCGCGACCGCACACGAGGCACCAGCGTGCGATCGCGCCGTCCTCGTCGGCGCGCACGGCCGTGGCATCGGCCATGCCGAAGTGAAAGACCGTCAGCAGCAGGAAGAGGAGCGCCGAGATGCCCGGCTGCCATGCGAGCAATGCTGCACAGGCGAGCATCATCGCCAGGTACCAGGTGAAGCCCGCGACCCGGCGCACGAACCCGTGTCGGCCGGCAAGGCGAGCGGCGACTTCCCAGTCCGCCGCGCCGTGCGGCATCCCGAACACCACCAGTGCGACGAGGAACGGCCACGGCGCCGCCTCGGCAGTGATCCGGGGCGCGATCAGCGCGAGCAGGATGCCCGCGGAGAGCACGAGCCATGGCAGGGCGCGAGGGCCCTGAAAGCGAAGCCCCCCCGCCTCCGCGCCCTGAATCCAGGTCCCCTTCCGGGGAACTGGTTCAAGGGCGGTGGGCGGGGGGGAATTCACGCAGAGGGGTGTCGGATCAGGCGCGCTGACCGTCGCCGAGGGCCTTCACGCCCTGGTAGCAGACCAGGCCGAAGAACACCTTGTTGATGACGTCCGCCACGTTGTAGCAGACTTCGCGCCAGCTCTCGCCGTTGCCGCCGTTGAGGGCCATGAGGAACCCGACCGGGTAGATCACCCAGCCGATGGTGACGAAGAGTCGCATGGCCTTGAGGCTGCTCTGAATGCTCGGAGGAGCCTCGGCCATGGCCTCGGAGACCTTGGTGAAGAGCATGTAGACGATGTAGAGCCACGAGCCGCAGCTGACCACGTACCAGGTCCACCACTGCTGGCTTCCGGTCACGCTCTCCTCAGCCACCCATGCGGTGACGAGCATCACGAAGGACCAGAAGACGAGGCCCTTGAAGAGCTCCGCGCCCTTCTTGCCCAGGTTCAGGAGCAGCGGGAACTCCATGACGAG